>JADGPR010000093.1 GCA_017882335.1 Bacteroidales bacterium
GCCGAGCAGCGTGTTGAGCGCGTCGCTGATAAATTTCACATTGAACAGGAAAAAGATCGATGCTGACGAGATGGAAACAGAAGAACACTCCTATTAGTTGGTGATTTGGCGAGATGATGAGCTGGCGAGTTAGCGAGTTGGCGAACTGGCGAGTGGAAAAGTAGAGAATTAGGGAACCAATTATCAACTTATTACCTCGTCAATTCGAAAGGTTTCCTTCATCCGAACGCCCTTCTCCGTCTCTGCCACAGTACAACACTCATGATAGAGATCATGCTCAAAGAAAAGAATGTAGTTCTTGTCAACTGCTTCTTTCAGGAATTTCTCCTTCTCCTCCAGGGTGATCAGCGGTCGGGTATCATAGCTCATGACAAAAGGCAACGGAATATGAGCTGCTGAAGGCAGGACATCGGCCATGAAAACCACAGTTGATTCTTTAAAACGGATGAATGGAATAACCTGTCCATCGGTATGTCCATAAAACAAACGGACAGAGATTCCCGGAAAAAGATCGCAGTCATGGTCGATCAGTTGCAGTTTTCCTTTTTCCTGTATGGGAAGAATATTTTCTTTCAGGAAGGATGCTTTTTCCCGGTTGTTCGGGTGGATTGCCCAATCCCATTGTTTACTACTGACGTAATAGGTTGCATTCTTAAATGTCGGAACGTAATCTGTTTTATCCGTATTCCAGCGGATGGCACCACCGCAATGGTCAAAATGAAGATGCGTCAGGATAACATCTGTGATATCATCCACTGTAAATCCATATTCTGCAAGAGATTTATCAAGGCTTGCGTCTCCGTTCAGGTAATAATTGGAAAAGAATTTTTCCGGCTGCTTTGTCCCGATCCCGGTGTCGATGAGAATCTTCCGGCCACCGTCAACCACCAGCAGGCAGCGCATGATCCAGTTGCAGAGGTTATTCTCATCGCAGGGATATAACTTGCTCCACATCACTTTCGGCACAACTCCAAACATCGCACCACCGTCCAATTTCAAGTTGCCAGTGTTTATTGCATAGAGATCCATTTCAATTTACGATTTCAGATTTTAGATTTAGGAATGAATATTTAGCTTTACGATTCTTTGCATGCTTAGCGTCTTTGCGTCCCTGCCTACCGGCAGGCAGGTTTCCGCAGAAAAAAAACTCGCCAATTCACCAATTCACCAATTCTTCAACTATACGTCTTAACACTCATTTCACCCTTGATCACCCGCAACGCATTTGCTGCCATGGATTTGATTTCGTTATCGCCGGCATAGATGAATGTTGGTGCGAATTTTTCCACATGGTCGAGGATGATCCGTACAACAAAATCACTGTAAGCAACATCTCCCGTGATCAGGATGGCATCCACTTCACCTTTCAATACGGCATACATCTCTCCGATGCACTTGGCAACCTGGTAGGCCATTGCTTCCAACACCAGTTTTGCCTGTTCATCCCCGTTCTTGATGCGTTGTTCGACCTCATTGATGCTGGTAGTCCCGAGAAGGCCATTCAGCCCGCCGCAATGTGTGATGAGGCATTCGATCTGATCTTTTGTTCTTGTGCCGCTGAAACACAATTCCACGACATCTCCCAGTGGCAGGGTTCCTGCCCTGACCAGCGAGAACGGCCCGTCACCGGCAAATCCCTGGTTCACATCGATGACCCTTCCTTTGCGGTGAGCACCAACAGTGGTACCGTTTCCCATGTGTGCAATGATCAGGTTCAAATTTTCGTATTTCAGTTTATGTGTTTCTGCATGGAGGTTGCCCACGGCTTTCTGGTTGAGTGCATGAAAGATCGATTTCCTCACGATGCCCGGAGCTCCCGTAATCCTGGCAATCTCCTGGAGTTCATCTACTACAGTGGGATCCGCGATCATGGCCTGGGCGCCCGGGATTTCGGCTGCCACAGCGGCGGCAACAAGTCCACCGATGTTTATGACATCATCCCCAACCGTGCTATGGATAAGATCGTGCTTCAATTGTTCATTGACTTCATACACACCCGACTGAACCGGGTGTACAAGTCCTCCCCGGGAAATCACTATCCTGACCTCATCCAGGATAAACTGATTGTTTATCAATTCTTTCAGAATGATGTCCTTGCGGAATGTTACCTGGTCATAAATGCTATCGAAACCGGCCAATTCTTCGATTGAATGTTTGCGGGCGATCATGTACCGCAATTTGTAATTATCATACACCGCAATCTGCGTTTCCTGGTCTTTGGGATTGACAACAAGGATGTTGAAAGTCGTCATAGCAATTGGATATTTTTTGTTTTACATATTTCTCCTGTACTGTCCGCCTACTTCAAAAAGCGCAGCAGTGATCTGTCCGATGGAACAATGCCTGGTTGCTTCCATCAGGGCTTCAAAGATATTGTGATTTTGTGTTGAAGCCTTCTTTAATTTTTTAATGCTGCTTTTTGATTCTTCCGCAAAGGCCTGGTGCAGTTGTCCGAGCATCGAGATCTGGTATTCTTTCTCTTTTTCTGTTGCCCGGATCACTTCGCCCGGTATCACAGTGGGAGAACCTGTGCTGGACAGGAAAGTATTCACTCCCATAATGGGAAGTTTCCCGGTATTTTTCAGGTTTTCATAATACAGGGATTCTTCCTGAATCTTTCCCCGCTGGTACATGGTCTCCATCGCGCCCAGAACCCCTCCCCTTTCGGATATGCGCTCAAATTCGATCAGAACGGCTTCCTCCACCAGATCAGTCAATTCTTCGATGATGAATGATCCCTGGAGGGGATTCTGGTTCTTCGCAAGTCCCAGTTCATGGTTGATGATCATCTGGATGGCCATGGCCCGGCGCACCGATCCTTCGGTAGGCGTGGTGATGGCTTCATCATAGGCATTGGTATGAAGGGAGTTGCAGTTGTCGTAGATGGCATAGAGCGCCTGCAGCGTGGTCCGGATATCATTGAAATCGATCTCCTGCGCATGCAGAGAACGTCCCGAAGTCTGGATATGATACTTCAGCATCTGTGAACGTTCCTCCGCTTTGTATTTGTATTTCATGGCTTTCGACCAGATCAGCCGTGCCACACGGCCGATGACCGAATACTCCGGATCTATTCCATTGGAAAAGAAGAAGGAGAGATTGGGTGCAAACTTGTTTACATCCATGCCCCTGGATGCATAATACTCAACATAAGTAAACCCGTTGGCCAGTGTGAATGCAAGCTGGCTGATTGGATTGGCGCCAGCTTCGGCGATATGATAGCCGGAAATCGATACCGAGTAAAAGTTCCTGACGTGATTATCGATGAAATATTCCTGGATATCGCCCATCATCTTCAAGGCAAAATCGGTAGAAAAAATACAGGTGTTCTGCGCCTGGTCCTCTTTCAGGATATCTGCTTGTACCGTTCCCCTGACTTTGCTGATGGTTTCAACCCGGATCTTTTCATAAACTGCAGCAGGCAAAACCTGGTTACCGGTGAGGCCCAGCAAAAATAATCCAAGGCCGTCATTGCCTTTAGGTAGTGCGCCTTGGTAAGAAGGCCTTTTTGTTCCTTTCCTTTTGAAGATGCTTTTGATCTTCTTTTCCGCCTCTTCAACCAAACCGTTTTCCTTCAGGTAGATTTCGCATTGCTGGTCGATGGCGGCATTCATAAAATAGCCAACCATAGCTGGGGCCGGGCCGTTAATGGTCATCGACACTGAGGTGTTCGGGTGAAGTAGGTTGAAACCGGAATAAAGTTTTTTGACATCGTCGAGGCAGGCAATGGAAACCCCCGAATTCCCGATCTTCCCATAAATATCAGGCCGGCGTCCGGGATCATGCCCGTACAAGGTTACCGAATCATAGGCGGTGGAGAGACGCACCGATGACATTCCCGAAGAAAGGTAATGAAACCGTTTGTTGGTCCGCTCCGGGCCTCCTTCACCTGCAAACATACGGGTAGGATCTTCCCCCTGGCGTTTGAAAGGAAACACCCCTGCAGCATATGGGAATTCTCCGGGAACATTCTCTTTTAGGTTCCATCTCAGGATGTCGCCCCAGGCCTTGTATCGTGGGAGTGAAATTTTCGGGATCTTCATGTGTGATAATGATTCCGTATGAGTTTCAACATGAATATCTTTCCCCCTGACATTATAAACATAGGTATCTTCCTTATAAGACCGGATCTTATCCTCCCAGTTTTTAAGGATCTCCTGGTTCGCAGGATCCAGTTTCTTTAATGTTTCCTTATACAGAAGATGGAGTTCCAGCATGGTCCCGGTATGGTTTCCTGCTTCGGAAGATCCTCCTGCCAATGGGATTTCAGGAGTATGACGGATCGCTTCTATGGTCTGGTTGATGGCATAAAGCCGTTGGGCAAGGCCGGCCTGGTCTTCCACCCATTGGTTGTAATTCCGGATGGTTTCTGCGATCTCGGCAAGGTAGCGGGTTCGTGATGGAGGAATGATGTATATCTTTCCTTCCATTTCGTCCTGGCCTTTAAAATGGCTTGCCAATGCTGTTCCTGTCTTTTCGCGGATTGTCACGATCAGCGCTTTGTAAAGGTCATTGACGCCCGGGTCGTTGAACTGAGAAGCCGTAGTTCCATATACCGGCATGCTTTCCGGGTCGGCTGAAAAAAGCTTGTGGTTGCGCTGGTATTGCTTCTTGACATCACGCAATGCATCGAGTGATCCCCGCTTGTCAAACTTGTTGACTGCAACAAGGTCTGCAAAATCGAGCATATCGATCTTTTCCAGCTGGCTGGCAGCGCCATATTCCGGCGTCATGACATACATGGTTAGGTCGCTGTGATCCACAATTTCAGTATCGGATTGGCCGATCCCGGATGTTTCAACGATCACCAGGTCGTAACCTGCGGCTTTCAGGATGTTGATAGCGTCTTTTACATATTTTGACAAGGCAAGATTAGACTGGCGGGTGGCCAGCGAGCGCATGTATACCCGCGGGTTGAAAATCGAATTCATGCGGATACGGTCGCCAAGCAATGCCCCGCCCGTTTTGCGTTTCGTAGGATCGATGGAGATGATGCCCAGGGTTTTATCCGGAAAATCGAAAAGGAACCTGCGCACGACCTCATCTACCAGTGAAGATTTTCCCGCGCCACCGGTTCCGGTGATACCCAGAACGGGTATCTTGCTTTTTGCTGCAAGTTTTTCAATCTTTTCAAGGACCGGTTTTGTTTTTTCCGGAAAATTCTCTGCTGCTGTAATCAGGTTTGCAATGATCTTGTCTTCTTTTTCTTTCAGTTTATGAATGTCGGATGAATTTACCTTCCCGAGTGGAAAATCCGATAATTCAAGCAATTCATTGATCATTCCCTGGAGGCTCATTTTCCGCCCGTCATCCGGAGAGTATATCCGGGTAATACCATATTCATGCAATTCTTTGATCTCATGCGGAAGGATGACTCCTCCTCCACCGGCAAAGATCCGGATATGGGAACATCCTCTTTCCTTAAGCAGGTCGTACATGTATTTGAAGTACTCCATATGGCCACCCTGGTACGAAGTCATGGCAATGGCCTGTACATCTTCCTGGATGGCACATTCCACCACTTCCTGCACCGACCTGTCATGGCCGAGGTGGATCACTTCAGCGCCGCTTGCCTGAAGGATTCTCCGCATGATATTGATTGCTGCATCATGCCCGTCGAAAAGAGAGGCTGCAGTGACAATGCGAATAGGATTTTTAGGCTGGTAACTTTCAGGTACCTTCATCCATGGAAAGTTTAATCATTCATGATAGCCCTGGAAATGATGATCTGCTGGATCTCGGATGTCCCTTCATAGATCTGTGTCAGCTTGGCTTCGCGCATCAACCGTTCCACATGGTACTCCTTAACATATCCGTACCCTCCGTGGATCTGAACGGCTTCGGTGGTAACATACATCGCAGTTTCAGCGGCATAATACTTGGCCATGGCACTTGCCGTCCCATAGGGTTGGTTCTGGTCTTTCAGCCAGGCGGCTTTCAGGCAGAAGAAACGTGCAGCTTCAATGCGTATATGCATTTCTGCCAGTTTAAAGGCAATGGCCTGGTGGTTGATGATCTCCGTTCCGAATGCTTTTCTTTCTTTGGCATATTTTAAGGAACGTTCATAAGCTCCGGAAGCGATACCAAGAGCCTGGGCAGCAATACCAATGCGCCCTCCTTCGAGGGTTTTCATTGCGAATTTGAATCCGAAACCGTCTTCCCCCAAACGGTTCTCTTTCGGAACTTTTACATCCGTAAACATCACCGAATGGGTGTCGGAACTCCGCATGCCCATTTTATCTTCATGGGGCCCCAGCGAAATGCCCGGAGAATGGCGGTCGACCATCAATGCATTGATCCCTTTATGTCCTTTTTCGGGATAGGTCTGTGCGATCAGCACATAGGTGGAGGCACTGTTCCCATTTGTGATCCAGTTTTTCGTACCATTTACGAGATAGTGGTCGCCCATGTCGATGGCCATTGTTTTTTGGGAAGTGGCATCTGATCCCGCATTCGGCTCTGATAAAAGAAATGCCCCGATCTTTTCGCCACGTGCCAGTGGTTTCAGGAACTGTTCCTTCTGATCCTCTGTGCCAAATGCTTCAATCCCATAACAAACAAGCGAATTATTCACGGACATAATCACAGCAACGGAGGAGTCGACTTTAGAAATTTCTTCCATGGCAAGTACATAGGAGATGGTATCCATACCTCCCCCATCATACTTTGTATCGACAAGCATTCCTAAAAAGCCCAGTTCTGCCAGTGCTTTGACGTGGTGTGCCGGGTATTCGGCTTTTGCGTCCCTTTCGAGGACATCCTTAATCAGTTCCCGCTGTGCATAATCCCTGGCCGACTGTCGGATCATTTTCTGTTCTTCCGTGAATTCGAAATCCATAACCAATCTTCTTTGTTTAATAGTAATCTAAATACCTGGTTTTAATAATATCTTACAAATTTAAGATTAAGTCGGTATGTATCTATTTTTTAATATAAATAAAATTCTTCCACTCGTGAAACCGATCGTGGATGACCTACTCAGTGAAGGAGCAAAGATAAGTGTAACCTTCGATGCAAATCCGGTGAACTAGCTTGTGGTGGCTCTTTCCAGGCGTTTCAGGATGGAGAACATGATCAATGCCGATAACACGGTCACCACTACCAGAAGCAAAAAGAATTGCCATAATTCCCATTTATCCCAAAACGGACCAATAAATCCTGCCATCAGGTTGCCGATGGCAGTTGCACCGAACCAGCCACCCTGCGCAAGTCCTTTATGCTGGGGTGGTGCCACCTTTGAAACAAAAGAGATCCCGATCGGGCTGAGGAACAACTCAGCCACTGTGAGTGTTAAATAGGTACCGATGAGCCAATATGGGGAACGGAGCGTATCCGAAACCCCTCCCTGGACTTTCAGGTCAGCCGGACTCATCAATCCCCTCGATGCGATGACCATGATCAGGAATCCGACTGCCGTGATCAGCATCCCGATACCGATCTTCACAGGGGATGAAGGTTCCTTGCCATGTTTCCTCATGTATGAGAAGATTCCTATAACGACGGGCGTCAGGAAGACGATAAAAATAGGGTTAAATTGCTGAAATTTTTCAGGAGAAATTGGATTTCCTTCGGCTGTCAGTTCCCTGAAAAAGTAGATGAAAGCGCCTGCAGCCAAAACCGCAGCGATGCCTCCAAAGATCCGGTTGTTACGGGAAGATCCTTTTGCTAATAGGATAAAAACACCAAGGATAACAATGAGTGCAGGCAGGAAAGTTGAGATATTGAAGATTACTGCTGTACTTTTTGCCACGGTTGCAACTGTATAATCACGTGCAAAAATGGTAAGCGTGAATCCATTCTGGTGGAAGGCCATCCAGAAGAACATCACAACAAAAAACACCAAGCCCAATGCCACCAGGCGGTCTTTGGTCTGCGACTTCGTCAGATCTAAAACCTGAGCACCCAGCACTGCTTTCTTCTGCTTGTGAGTAACATCTGCACTCTTATAATACTTCCTGAACAAAATGAAGATCAGCAATGATGCGATCATGCTGATTGCTGCAACAGCAAACCCGGAATTGTATGCACGGCCTATGGAATCGATATACTGGGTACTGAAATCGGTAAGGTTGGTAAAATGTGCACCCATCTGGGTTCTTGCAAGTTGCTCAAGCTGGTCAGGATTCTTTAAAGTATTGCTTAAACATTTATGAGCGAGATCCGGAATTGCAGGATTATACGTAAATCCTTTCATACCCATAATCCAGTTCCGCATTCCTTCTGCAGCGCTGGGTGCAAAAAAAGCACCTATGTTAATCCCCATGTAAAAGACATTGAAAGCAGAATCACGGAAAGCTGAGTATTTTGGATCATCGTACATATTGCCCACCAAAGCCTGCAAGTTTCCTTTGAAAAAGCCCGTGCCCAGGGAGATCACAGCCAGTGCAAGGTAGATAAAATACTCACCCGTCCCTGGCATCGCAAGCAATGCATAACCCGTAAACATGATGATGATGCCCAACAAAATGGTTTTTCCATACCCGAG
>JADGPR010000042.1 GCA_017882335.1 Bacteroidales bacterium
TCTTTGCAACTGTAAACCGGGGAACACCATTTGTAACCATGTCCAGATTTGCAGCTTAAAATACTTGTAAAATTATTTGGAATTTACCTTGGAATGCCGGCAGCCGCAGTGCGGGTATTAGCAGGTTTTATATTTGATTTTCGTTTCCATATTAGTAGCCACAACCAACTTCCCTTACCGACAAACCCCGCATTGAGGCTGCCTGCTCGTTAGGGGTATTGCCTTTTTTTTATTTATTTAATGCATATTGGATTGTGGATGTCTTCTTCTAAGGTTAAATCCTTGCCTTTATATGGTTTAAAATAATAAAAATTCTTTTTTAAAAATTCATCAACGTCATCTCTATTACTATAAACTCTTATTGAAAATCGTTTATTTGGGTCTAATGCTTGAGGGTATGGAATCCCTATGTTAATACCATAGATTTTACCGTGTATAATAAATAGATTTGCTTTAGGGCCATTTTTTTTCTGTGACCTTCTTTCACAAGTTAATATTCCATCTGAGAAGATTTTAAATTTCAGCCGTGAATGATTTTTCATGGTACAGATAAACTGTCCATTAAAATAAATAGGGAAGAATTGACTCTCATCCTGCCCAAAATTAAAAAGCAGATAAACAATAGAAAAACTTGCAGTATCAATTGTTGACCCGATTTTATTCGTGTAGGATGTATCAATAATATCAGTATACCCATTTGGATATGTTATTTTTACAACCTCATTTTTAAATAACTCGTAAATCGGACTATTAGTTATCTCGCTTTTTTTGTATTTTATTTTCTCAGTCGTAACCTCAATAACTTTTCCTTCTTGAACAGTTTTATTCTTCAAAAAGATAAAATCCTGTGAAAAGCTATTGATTTGAAATAAAATGGTGAAAGTAAAAAAATAATATTTGATGTTTTTCATGATTAATATATTTGAAATCGACATTAGAGATCAAAAGGCATTACCCCTAGTCGGGTCACGCAGGGGAGTTTCACCCCTGCGTTCCCACGGAACCGTACGTGAAAGTCTCCCTTCATACGGCTTTTCCTGTTCAATCACAAAGTTAATAAGAACATTGTGGATGTTACTATTACCATTTCTGATAATTGGCTGTGATATCGTTTCATAATAATCAATCATCCCATTACTGGTTGTCGTTTATATTGAAACAGAACAGGCTAAGCCCTTCGCTCCACCTTCATTACAAAGGGTTCATCACTACTACGACTTAGTCCGCCACCGCTATCTCGTGGCATCCGTCCACGTCTGTTTCCTTGTTCAGTTGGCAGATCAATAGCGACTTCCCTTGTTCCGTATAAAAGCCTGTATTGCCTTCCTGCCAGCTTTACCCCGGATGTCGTGTAACCAGAAATCAGTTCGCCTGTTACACTTTGTCCCGGGTACGGACGTAGCTACCCGGTTTTGACATCTTCTATTGCCGCTTACGAGGCTTCAGTCGCTGGTTCACTCAATTCAGCTCGACAACACTTACCTGCGAAGGTCATTGCCCTCGCTTTTCCTCATCGTTCACCACAGCGAGCGTTTCCGCCCGATGCAGCATGAGGTGGTTTGTAAACTACTCCTGACAGTCGTTTACAGAAGTCCATTCCCCATTTTCCATTCGTAAGGCCGGCCAGTCGGTTCGCTTGACCTCCGCACACTTACACAATTTTCAATGAGCCTTCCATCTTCTATACAGCATTTATTCCTTGTTTAGGGGAACAATTCAAGGCACACACGCCCCGCAGGCAGCCGCAGTGCGGGTTTTAGCAGATTTTATCTTTGCTTTTTGTTTTCATTTTATTAGCCATAACTACTTTCCCTACCGATAAACCCCGCATTGCTAGGCTGCGCGCGTGTTATGTGCCGTTATTATTAACTTCAAAAATTATTGGTGAGATAATGGCAATTGCTTTTTCTAGTTCAATTTTAAAAAATTCCCGACTTGGATTTATCCGATATGTATCAAGTTTATCATGAATGAGTTTCTCTGCTAAAAAACAATCCTGAACAAACCATCGATTTATTATTATAAAATTGTCTGGAGATCCTGTTCCAGACAATTGATTTGCCCTTTCTTCTACCGTTTTGGTTGTCAAGCCGATTTTAAAAATATTCAATTGATGAGCTGCATTTCTTAAAAGGTAAATATACCCACTATTAATTGACACTCTTTTAGGTATTTTAACCTTTAGTTGATAAGATTTTTCAGTTTCATACCAAGATAATGTTTTCTCGATCCAAGTTCTATTATGAATTACATTCCCGTTTTTATCTTTACCTGCTTGACCAGGATCAAGTTGCTGCCAATATCCATCTTTCTGGATTCTTAATTCACTTTGCTTAATATTAAAACTACCCGTCTTTGGAATATAATCTCTATCCAATGCATAGACTGGTTTAGTTTTAAAAAAATACTTTTTGTTATATTTAGGTTGGCCTACAGTTGAATGAAGTTTTTCGTTGAACAGACTGGTGGGATGTTCTTCGGTAAAAATCTGATCATCATAGAAATCAAAATATTCAGGAAGATGTAAGCATTGATATGCGACCTCAAAAATTGCATTATACTTTTCAATATTTTCAAGTTGTTGTTTAACTGTTGCTTCCAACAGCGTAACATCCTTTATTGATCTTATTAACATTCCAACATCATCAGTAATAGTGGAAAAACCATCACCAACATCCTTTTGTATATATCTGGAGTCAATTGTTTTACTTTCTAAATCAATTCTTACATATATATTGACCTTCCAAATGTCGTCCTTGTTAAATAATTTAACTGCTTCGTGCTTCCTGTTTTCTGCGGGTTTTAAATAGGACTTTCCTTGACCCCTATACTCCATGTCCGGCAAGTTTTGTGAAATCGATTTTGTATCACCAAGTTCACCTGCAACAATTAGCATGAATACTTCATTTTCACGCTTTATAAATGATACACCGCCGATAACATACTCAAATGAATCCTCCGTATTGAAAGTGATTTCTTTTACTTCATTTAAAATATTGTATGAGTAAATTACCTCATCATAGACATTATTAATAAAATATTCTATTGAATCGCTACAATTCTTTGAAGTTACAAAATCAATAAAATCAAAAAAAGAGAAAAGATGTTCTTCCTCATCAAATAGTTCAAAATAAAACAAATCTGGATTCCATTTAAAGAATCCTTCGAGAACATTAAAAGAAGAAGGTAAAGCGCCAAACCCATGTTGCCAAGTACGAACATTGAATTCTTCGTGAAAAAACCTTAGTTCTTTATCTTGCAGCAAGCCAATTCCATTTAGAAATTGTGTGATCCCTATGCTATGGGCTTTTTTATAATTTTCTTTAGTTCTCTTACTAAGTTCTGGGTTATTAGCAAAACGTTGATTAAAAGCTTTCATAAAAGACTCATAACCCTCCTCATCCGGTGTAATAGACCGAAAAGCCTCATAGTGTAACCGTCTATCAAGACTATTTTTCATGGTTTAATAATAATGGCACATAACGCCCCGCTTTGCGGGCATTAGCAGATTTTATGTTTGAGTTTCGTAATCATGTCTATTAGCTTCAACCACTTTCCTTACCTGCAAACCCCGCATTGAGGCTGCCTGCTCGTTGGGCGTAGAATAACTATTCATATTTCAAATATAATAGGAAATCCCTAGTTCCTTTTAGAGTAAAAAGTCTTATTGTTATCTCCTGATTTTCATGATAATATTCTTCAGGGACAAAACTCATATTCTCTTTTTTGAATTTAAGAACTTTTGGAGAAAAATGTACCCAGAAACTGGTGAATGAGTTAGGAAATAGAATCTCCTCAATAAATGGACAAAAATGCAATAATCGACCATCTGGTAATCCTGTTGTTGTACTTCCTTTATTGCCCAACCCAATATAATTTTTGTCCGTTATAACTCCTACTCTATAATCACCTGGGTTATATGCTTGGAAAGTTGTGTTGTGAAGTGTAAATTGAATTGAGGGGCTGTTACTCTTTTTAGGGACAACAAAATCTACATGATTATTATTCAAACTTTTATTTTGTAAAAAAATATCAATATCGACCTGCAAATTTGATTTATTAAAAATATCATTTTCTACTAGCCACTTTACCCGAGTTGTAAGCTCTTCCTTTAATTTAATTATTTTGCTATTATAAACGATGTGAGGATAATGCTTTAGATCAAATGGAATATCTTCTGAGTTTTTTGTCAATAAAATTGTAGTTTTCCCCAAAGCATGAGCATATCCAACTTCATAAAATACATTCGGATTGCGATTTGTCATATCAGCTATCACAATATCTGCCTTGGAAATCTGATTATATATCCTTTCCAAAATTGATTCAGTAAATATTTGTTCATCTACTCTTTCACAATATGCTCCTGCATCGATGCAACTTTGTTTAATGCCAAGCTTATAAATGTCATCAAAATCTTTTTCAAATGGCATTAATACAAAGCAAAATACTTTTGGTTTTGTTGTCATGTTTATAATTATTTTACGCCCAACGACCATATACCCGAAACTTTAATTCGCCATATTTAAATTTGTACTGCTTCTTGGTTTTGGGTGAAATACTGCGTCCCTTCATATTTCCTTACAAATATCTATAATATTTTAATCCGAAATACATATTTCAGTTAGCGAGTTGGTGAGCTGGCGAGTTGGTGCGGAAGAAGTGAGATTTAGTTTGCTGTTCGCTTTGCTTCGTCACTTCGTTCCTCGCAATGACAATTCTTCTTGAAAGTAAGAGGAAGTTGTTGTCATTGCGAGCGTAGCGAAGCAACGCCAGCTCGCCAATTACTTGCGTTAGGGATTGAAGTGGAAAGCCCGGAGCGAGGAACGAGCGAGGACTTGGAACGGAAAGCCCGACCCGCAGGGGAACGCCATGAAAAAAAATGCAGGAATTTAGAATGCAGGAATGCAGAATGCAGAATTAATTGATAATTGACAATGGATAATTGATAATTATTTCGCCATTTTGCTATTTTTTTAACTCACCACCTCACCAGTTCACCACTTCACCAATTTTTAACTCGCCAACTCGCCAACTCACCAACTCGCCAGCTAATTAATGCCACCGGAATATCTTCAAACCCGCAACAAAGAAAACAATCCCTGTACCAGCCAGGACGAGGGATGGAAGGGCGATCTCGGCAAATCCTGCACCTTCAATAAATACGCTGCGAATGCCGTCGGCCAGCATCGTGAGGGGAAATTTCTGGATGATTGAAGAACTCCATTCAGGAAAATTATGGTAGCTGAAAAAGATGCCGGAAAGTATCATCATCGGCATGGAGACAAGGTTGATGAGCCCGTTCCCGATCTCGGTTTTTGCCGTATGGGATGACATGAAAATTGCAATCCCGGCGAAGGCGATGTTTCCTGCCATGAAGATTGTCAGTAAAGCCGGGACGCTTCCCTGCACCTTGATCCCGAAAGCCAGCCATGTAAAGAGAAATAAAAGCCCGGATTCCACGAAATTCATACCCAACCTGACCGTGATCAGTGCGATCAGGTAATGCGACTTTTTCATCGGGGTGGCTACCATCCTGCGGAGCAGCTTCTTTGACCTGTTATCGATGATCTCATAACTGACACCCCACATGATCGACATCATAACACCCATAGCGATCAGCCCGGGTACAAGGAAATCAACATACCGTGTTCCCGTAACCGTCAGGGGCCTGATACTCGCATTGCTGCTTCGCTGCAGCACCGATGGATGATCAAAAAGGTTGGATAGTTTCAGATAGATCAGCTGGGCATCGGGGTTGAGCGGGTCAAAATGATAATCGATCTGTCCGTTCGTCTCGCCAATAATCATGGTAAGGTTGCCGCGCTTCAGCAGCACCATCGCCTTCTGCCAGTTCATGATCCGGAAAGTGAAAGTGGTGTTGCCCAACTTATCATCTGGGATGGTGATGCGGTAATTCACGGCCCCTTGTTTGTCTTTTTCTGCTTTTGCTTGATGGGCTTCCAGGAATGTCATGATCACTGAAACAGACTGACTGCCGGCTTGAACTTTTTGTGTTTCGATCCATGCAACATCTCTGAAAACATCCGCTTTCTTTGTGAATGCGATACCCAGGCCCAGCGACATCAGGATGGGAAAGACAATCCCCCAGAACAATACGGCCGGCTCCCGGATGATCTGACGGAAATGCGCGAGGATCAGCTGTATCAGTTGTTTATAGCGGACCGGCCTATTCATGCAGGTGCCTCCCGGTTAGTACGCTAAAAAGGTCATCAAGGTTATTCACCTTCATCGTATGCCCGTCTTCCGATTGATCCTGGTTCATGGCGCCAACCAATTCCTTCAACGTACCTTCTTTCAGGATCAAGCCATTGTCGATGATCACGATATGTTCACAGAGTTTCTCCGCTTCTTCCATGTAATGAGTGGTGAGGATGAGGGAAGTCTGCGACCGTTCTTTCAGTCCCTGGAGAATTGCCCAGATCTCGCGGCGTGCGTTGGGGTCAAGGCCGGTGGTTGGTTCATCAAGTAAAAGTATTTTTGGATCGTTGAGCAGCGCGACCCCGAGGGCCAGCCGTTGCCGCTGCCCGCCGGAAAGGTTGACAACATAGGATTTTCTTTTCTCTTCGAGGCCAACCACATAAATGATCTCCTCAACACGTGCATTCCCCAGTTCGAAAAAGCTTGCAAACAACTTTACCGTTTCACGAACGGTAAGTTTGTCGATGAACCGGGTTTCCTGCAATGATAACCCGATCACATTCCGCAGTTCGTCTTCATTACCTCTCCATTTTTTTCCGAGGATGAAGATCTCTCCCTGGTCGGGTTTCTGGATGCCTTCAATCATCTCCACTAGGGTGGTTTTCCCGGCGCCATTGGGCCCCAGCAGGGCAACAAACTGTCCCTGGAAAATACGGAGATCAATGCCCCTGATGGCCTGAACAGTCTTAAAGGACTTGACTACATTTTTAACTTCGATTACAGGATCCCCGGAAAACATCTGCCTTTGAAATCTTTAATGGGTATATTCGTCGATCACTGTTTCCAGGCTTTTCCGGCAAACCTTGCAGAATTTTATGTGCCGTGTGTACATGATGCAGTCGAGTTGCGGGCGGTAAAGCCCGAATTGGGTATAATTGGCACCTTCAAAAGCGCCGACTTTATCCTTATATTTTTCCGAAGAGAAGAACTGGTTTTCTTGCTTCAGCTGGCGCGTGAAAAGGTCTTCCATTCCACTTTCCGGAACTTTAGCTTTGCGCAGGCTGTCGCGTTCCTTCTGGATCTTGTACCCGAACTTGTCGAAGACTTCTTTATTCCATGGCGTCGGGAGGGGTGTTCCTGGTTCCATAACGGATTTCCATTTCAGGTTATCTTTATCCAGCAGGGCGGTAACATTAGGTTCCCAGGGTTCCACGGTGACCTTCTGTGCTTCATAGGAAACCGAAGATGTATAATATTCATCCGCCAAAGCTCCCATGTGGTGACCAAGTTCATGAACAATGATGTAATCGGCGAATTTGTTATCTGCAGAAACTGTGGTGTAAAGGTTATAAATTCCGCCACCTCCATAGGTCTTTTCATTGATCAGGATCACCATGAAGTCATAAGGTACTTCTGATGCGATGTTCCTTACCGTTTTATTGTCAAAGGTCAATGCATACCTTTCAGAGTCGAAGATCCCATATGATACAGAGAGGGGCGTACGCTTGAACACACCCGGATGGGGTTTATTCACGCCCGACTGCGCTGCAGGTGTTTCGATGGCGCGTATGTTCAGGTCGCTTTTTCCCGATTTGAAAGGCTCAACGCTAAGTAATACTGCTGTAAGCCGTTTGGCATCGTTCCGGAACTTCTCCATTTCAGCAGTGGAATACCCGTCGCCAAGGATTACGATATCCACCTTCTGCGAGGATGGCCCGTTTTCGAGGATCAAATCGATCTTATGGGTTGGTGTAATATCGGCAGGATTGACCTGGCGGGAAGAAGGATCAATGGTTGTATTCCAGATTGCCTGGAATTTGTTTTCCGGGTTTCTTTTTTTCAGGACGACCAGGACTGGTTTTTTGGGCCATGGGAACCGTATCGACTCATGGAATGTACTGCTTCCTTTATCTGCTTCAGTCGTTGATTGCCATTCCCCGAAAATACTTGAAAAACCACGTGAGTAGATCAGGGTTTTGGTTTCACTTTCGATCACATCGAAGAAATACTGCCCGAGTTCCAGCCGGTCAACCAGCTGTGTCTTGCTTCCTGGCCATACCCCGTCTGAAACAACCTGGTCGGTTGTGAAATGCTCTTCAGTTGCATTTCCAGTGTGGTAAAAATCCATTCGCATGGTCTTATCCAGGAAAAAGTTTTCAAAAACAACATTCCCGGCAGGCACATCAATCGTGGTTTCATCAATGTAAGTAGCCGGTCCGGTCAGGATCTGCAGGTAAGCGGTAACAGGCAAAAACAATAATCCAATCAGCAGGGTTTTTAATTGCATCTTAAAATTTAATTAATGATCAATTTCCGGTGAAAGAACAATGATGACGAGTCACCGCGAATTCAGGTCTGCAAAAATACAGCTTTTCCTACTCGTTTTTGCGTGATACCTGATTTGACCTGATGGGGACAGAGTAAAATACTCAATCTCTTAGCTGGCGCGCGTTTGTAACGCGTGCCACATCAATGCACGTTTTTAACGAACGAAAATAAATCTCAATTTATGTGTATCCGTCAGGTTGAACGCGTCAAATAGCTTAATAAATAGGCACGCGTTACAAACGCGCGCCAGCATGAGTTACAAACGCGCGCCAGCATGAGCTTGTCGAAACCACCGATGTTCCCTTCGACAAGCTCAGGGAACATCCAGTTTCCAGCTTCAAAATGAATTAACAGTTATTAGTTTTGAAAGTATCTTTTCAGAAATTTTCCGGTAATCGAATGCGGGTTCTTCAGGATATCATCTATTCTTCCTGTTGCAACGACAGAACCTCCATTGTCACCTCCTCCCGGCCCCATGTCGATGATCCAGTCGGCATGTAAAATGATTTCCGGGTCATGTTCAATAATCAAAAGGGTGTGTCCTTTATCTGCAAGGCTCCGGAAGAGTTTGTTCAAGTGAATGATGTCAAGGAAATGAAGTCCGGTTGAGGGTTCCTCAAAGAGATACAGGTTCTTCCCTTTCGCCGGTTTCATCAGTTCCGTTGCCAGCATGAGGCGTTGACTTTCGCCACCCGACAGAGTATCCAGGGATTGCCCGAGTTGGATGTAGCCCAACCCAACATTTTCAAGGATTTTCATTTGCCCGGGAATGATCTTCTGATTCCCAAAGAAAACGGATGCTTCAGAAAAACTCATGTTCAGAACCTCAGCAATGGTTTTATCCTTATAAAGGCAGGACAGGATCGTGCTGTTGTAACGCATGCCCCGGCATTCCTCGCAGATCACGGGAACATCCGACATAAAATCCATACTGACCCTGATCTTGCCGGCTCCCTGGCAATGCGGGCAGCGTCCTTCCTTGTTCAGGAAAGAGAAATGATTTTTTCCAAGATTGAGACGGATCGCATCGTCTGATTTTGCAAAGAGGTCTCGGATTTTATCAAATATACCGGTAAAAGTGACTGCAGTCCCGCTTGAACTTGCAAAATCTGAGCGTGGATGAACAGGGACTATGCGATCAAATTGTTCCAAACCGGTAATGAGATCACAACCGGTTGGTTTGGAATTCTTCCAGGAGTCAAGCAGAACATCAAACAGGAGGCTTGACTTCCCGCTACCCGAAACGCCTGTAATTGCGATTATCCCACCGGAAGGGATCGTAAGATCAATCTCCTTAAGGTTATTGGCATGTGCATTCCGGATGACCAAACCCGGTTGCAGTTGACGTTCAGGTTGATTTACAGAAAATTCCCGTGTCTTTAAAAATGGCCCCGTTAAAGAGTTGGCGTTATGCATGATCTCTTCAGGGGTTCCCTCTGCAAGGATCTTTCCGCCCAGGCTTCCGGCACCCGGCCCGAGATCAATGATGTGATCTGCAGAACGGATTATATCCCGGTCGTGTTCAACGATCAAGACCGTATTATCCTGCCTTTGCAGATTCCGGATCATCTCCATCAGGCGGCTCACATCAGCAGGATGTAACCCCACCGTTGGTTCATCCAGCACATAGGTGATTCCCGTCAGGCCTGAACCCATTTGTCCAGCCAAACGGATCCGCTGCGCTTCTCCACCCGATAGCGTGGATGAACTGCGGTCGATCGAAAGATAGGATAATCCCATTCCGTGAATAAACTCAAGGCGTTTCAGGATATCCTGGACCAGGGGAGAAGCGATGGTTCTTAAGGCTGGATGTTCAAATAAAAATCCGGGATCCCTGAAAAATCCTATGGAGGCTGAAACCGTCATGGCCGAAAGCAGTGCAATACCTATCCCCTGAACCTCGTAGGAGCGTGCCTCTGAACAAAGCCGTGTACCGTGGCATGCAGGACATTCTTCCTTTTTCATTACATCCATCATTTCATTTCCCCGGTGATCGGCATGCTTCCGACCATATTCTTCATTGACCAAATTGACAAATCCCTGCCACCTGCCTTTGAAATGATGTTCCCCTTCACGTTTGTTTCTCCGGTACTCCCAGGTAACATCGAAAATTTCCTCACCGGCACCGGCCATCGCCAGATTCTGTGCGTATTCCGGGAGCTCCAGCCATGGCAGGTAAAAATCGACATCGTGTGATTTCCCTACTGCTTTAAGTGTAGATACATATTGCCCGAAGGGATCGCCGTAGAATTTTCCGGTTTTTGTCCCATCCAGTGCACCTTCCAGAATTGACCTTTCAGGATTAGTAACGAGTGAACCCTGGTCACAAACCGTGATAGATCCAAGGCCGTCACATTCGGGACAGGCTCCATGCTGGTGGTTGAATGAAAACAGGGAAGACAAAACAGGTCCTGTTTTCGATCCGGATCGCCCGACCCTGGCATACAACAAACGGTAAAGGTCATAGATGCCGGTCATGGTGCCGACAGTGGAACGCGGATTGGCGCCGATCATGCGCTGGTCGACCGCAAGGGTAGGGGTGAGTCCCGATACTTCTTCGAAATCGGGTTTGTCTTTCATGCCCAGCCGTGTTCGTGCATAGGTCGAAAAGCTTTCCAAAAAACGGTTCCTGCCTTCAGCAAAAATAGTATCAAACGCAAGGGAAGATTTTCCGCTGCCGGAAATGCCTGTCATTACGGTGATCTTATTATGAGGGATGTTTACTGAAATATTTTGAAGATTGTTAGTGGAGACTCCGGTGAAATTGATGCTGGATGCTGGATGCTGGATACTGGATGCTGGATGCTGCCTGCCTGCCGGACAGGCAGGGATGCTGGATGCTTGATTAGTTGGCGAGCTGGCGAGCTGGGGAGTTTGCGAGTTGAGTAAATCACTTCCTTTCGTTGATGTAATATATTTTCTTAAAGCTTGCCCGGTGTAAGAATTACTGCAATTCGCGATCTCTTCAGGTGTTCCGGTTATAACAATAGATCCGCCTTCCTTTCCGCTTCCGGGGCCAAGGTCGATGACATAATCTGCAGCCGCGATCACACCGAGGTGATGTTCGATGAGGATCACAGAGTTTCCCTGTTGAATTAAGGTATCAAGGGCAGAAAGGAGAACCCTGACATCAGATTGGTGCAACCCGGTAGTTGGTTCATCAAGAATATAAAGTGTGTGTGCCGAATTCGGGAATGCAAGTTCTGTAGCCAGTTTCACACGCTGGGCTTCACCGCCGCTGAGCGTGGTGGACCGCTGTCCCAACTTCAGATATCCCAGGCCCAGGTTGTTCATGGCATCGAGAAAACGCAGGATTCCCGGCTGATCCGTAAAAAACTCCCGGGCTTCGCTGACGTACATGTCGAGGATATCAAAGATATTCTTTCTTTTATAGGTTACTTCAAGTGTTTCGTCGTCAAACCGCTTTCCTTCGCATTTCCCGCATAGAATCTCGACATTACCCATAAAATGCATCCCGATCTCCAGGAAACCGGCGCCCTGGCACTCTTCGCAACGACCTCCTGCAGTATTGAAGGAAAAACGACTTTTGTCATACCCTCTCGATTTCGACAGTTGCTGGTTTGCAAAAAGGTCGCGAACGTGATCAAACATCCCGGAATAGGTGGCAGGATTGCTCCTGGGTGTCCGGCCGATGGGCGAAGCATCGATATCAATAATTTTTTTAATACCGGAATAACCGCTTACGGAAGCACATTCAATGGTTTGGTTGCTTTCTCCGTTCAGGGTTTTCTTCAGGAATTTCCCTAGTACATCTTCAGCCAGGGATGACTTACCTGCACCGGAAACACCGGTAATGACATTCAGTGCCTTCAGTTTAAAATTCGCATCAATGTTTTTCAGGTTATGGGCCGATGCTCCTTTGATGATGATTTCGCCTTCACCTTTCCGCCGTTTGTGCGGGATTTCTATCTTTTCAATTCCTGTAAGAAAAGAAAGTGTACGACTTTTTCGGATTTCTTCCTCCGGAAGATGAATAATTTCAGAAACGGGCATGTTGACCAGCACCTCGCCGCCATGGATTCCGGCTGCAGGCCCGATATCGATGATCCAGTCTGCATGACGTATAAATTCTTCCTCATGCTCAACGACTAAAACGGAGTTCCCTTTATCGCGGAGTTCTTCAAGGATCTCCAGCAGCTTTTGTGTATCCCTTGGATGCAACCCGATCGAAGGCTCATCAAACAAGTATAGTATATTCTGTAACCCGGTTGTCAACTGGTTGGCAAGCCGCAGGCGCTGTGATTCGCCACCGGAAAGGCTGCCGGATTCACGGTCGGCTGAAAGATAGGATAGGCCCAACCGGCCAAGCACATCGATCCGTTTAATAACTTTTTCAAGGATCGGTCCGGCGATTTGTTTACCGTTACCGGGAAAGTCCATTTGAAGAAGAACCTCTTTTAAATCATCTAACTGAAAAGCGGCCAGTTCGGTAATGTTTTTCCCTGCGATCCTTACTGATAGCGCTTTTTCGTTCAGCCGTGTACCATTGCAGGCGCTGCACTTGCAGGTTTTTACAAACCGGAGGATGTTTTTATTGCGTTCCCGTTTCAGTATGGTTTCCATGATCGTGAGGATCCCCTTGTAATAACCCATCTCGCGTGGCTTTGCCGTAATACCGCTCCATCGCATCCGCGACTCCAGCGTATGCTTACCGAACGGGATCTCAATTTTATTGCTTCCGTAGAGGATGATGTTTTTCTGCTCCGGAGTAAGATCTTTCCAGGGAATGTCGACCGAAAAACCTTCTGACCGGCAAACCTGGTTGAGCACATCCATTGTCACCTGCGAGTAGATGATATAGCCGTTGGGTGCAGTGATCACGAGAGCATGGTCTCGGAGGGATTTCGTTTCATCGGCAACCAGGAGGTCAGGATCGAGGCGGTCTTCGATACCGAGACCTTTGCAAACCGGGCAAGCGCCTTTTTCCGTATTAAATGAGAAAAGACTTCGATCAATCACCAGGTCAGGATCAGGAAGAACCGGTTTTCCAAGCCTGGCAAAAAGCAATCTAAGGTAGTCGTAGATCTCAGTCATCGTTCCTACCGTCGACCTGGGATTGTTCCATACCGATTTTTGTCCTACGGAAACGGCAGGCGACAATCCTTCGATTTTTTCAACATCCGGCCATTTGCGTTTTCCCAGGAACTGCAATGCATGCGATGAAAACGAACCCAGATAACGGTTTTCAGCTTCCCTGTATAGAACATCAAAAACAAGGGAGGACTTCCCTGAGCCTGAAACACCTGTTACAACGACCAGTTTGTTTCGTGGAATATTGAGACTGATCGAACGCAAGTTGTTTTCGGAGGCGTTTTTAATTCGTATGAGGCCGGAGGAAGGCATGGATGTGATTTGAAGCAAAAATACAGGTTTTTCATATCTTTGATCTCAATAAACCAAATCTGAAATATGAAAGATCGCTTGCAAAAGCAACTGCAAATTGAAGTCGATACCTCCTTTCTCTACAAGAAGTTGAGTGAAAATACACCAGATAGCGGAGCTGCTGAGATTTACAAAACCATGTCCTCCATCGAGGAAACGCATGCAAGCAAAATATTGTCAAAGATCCGGCTCTCTGATAAAAATGCGGACATCCCGTCACCCTCAAAACGCGCGAAGATCCAGGTCAGGTTGGCCTCCGTCTTTGGATGGGGAATGATCATCTCCAGCCTTATGGGAACGGAGAAGGTGATCGCAAAGAATGTCATTACCGGGAAGAACCAGAAAGGGGAGGAAGTAAACCCAGGCATCCTGAACCATTATTCTATCCTTAACAACATCAGCAAATCATCCATGGGTATGAAAGGAGGGATCCTGGCAAAACTGGAAGGCCGGCATCAATCGGTGGGTGGAAATGCCCTGCGTGCCGCTGTTTTGGGTGCGAATGACGGCCTGGTTACCAACCTCAGCCTGATCATGGGTGTTGCCGGTGCCGCGACAGGCACGAAAGGAATTATCATTGCAGGGATTGCCGGGTTGCTGGCCGGCGCTTTTTCAATGGCGCTGGGCGAATGGCTCTCCGTTCAGAGTTCCCGGGAACTGAACCAGCGGCAGGTGGACATTGAAACGGAAGAGATGGAAAATTCGCCCGAAGAAGAAATGCTCGAACTGGCATTGATCTACCAGTCGAAAGGAATGGAGAAGGAAGAGGCAGAGAAAATGGCGAAGAAGGTCTTTGAAAACAAGGAGTCTGCCATTGATACCCTGGTGAGGGAAGAATTGGGACTCGACAGCCAGGAACTCGGAGGTTCGGCCTGGGAAGCGGCATTTACATCCTTCATCCTGTTTGCCATCGGGGCCATCATCCCGTTGTTGCCTTTCCTGTTCCTGAATCACTTTCACCCAATACTGATAAGCCTTGGCATCAGCACGATGGGAATGTTTTTCCTCGGCGCGGTTATCACCTTTTATACCGGAAAAAGTACCTGGTATTCTGGTTTGCGACAGGTACTATTCGGACTACTTGCAGCAGGCCTGGTTTATGGGATTGGAAGGGTAATCGGGGGAATGGTTCGGTAATAGTGGTCCCTGGTGGCTAATGCGGAATTTTATTAATTTAGCCGCATGCAATCCCTCATATATCTTTTTCTCCGATCTTTCATCTTCCTGTTCAGGATCATTCCTTTCAGTGTCCTGTACGTGTTTTCTGATGGGATTTATTACCTGGTTTACTCCCTGGTTGGTTACCGTAAAAAGATCGTTCTTCAGAATCTCCGGAATTCGTTTCCTGAAAAATCCGAAAAGGAGATTAAAAAGATCACCAGTAAATTTTACCATCACCTCTGTGATATCCTGGTTGAAAGCATGAAAGCATTCTCCATGGAGGAAGATGAAGTGATAAGAAGGTATGAATATGAAAACACCGGTTTCCTCGATGAACTTTACCGGGAAGGCAGATCAGCGATATGTGTAGGAGGCCATTACAATAATTGGGAGTGGTCGGGGATTGCATCCGGAAAGCAATTGAAGCACAAGCCGGTAGGATTTTACAAACCGCTTTCAAATAAAAAGGTTGATGACTTTATCCAGAGGACAAGGGTAAGGGGAAGATCCTTGCTGGCATCAATCACTGATACATCGGCAATATTCCTTCAGGATTATGGCGAACCGGCAATCTTTTATATGGTTGCCGACCAGAGTCCTTCCACTGTAAGGCTCGCATACTGGATGTGGTTCCTGAACCAGGATACTGCTGTTTTGCATGGACCTGAAAAATATGCCAGGCTCCACAACTTTCCTGTAGTCTTTGCTTTTCCGCAGAAGATCAAACGAGGATATTATAAGGTAAAGTTTTTTATGCTGGTGGAAGATCCCTCAAAAACCGCACCCGGTGAGATCACGCGGTTATACATGAATACACTGGAAAAGATCATAAAGGATAACCCGGAGTATTATCTTTGGTCGCACCGCCGCTGGAAGCTGAAAAGGTGAATAGTGAATAGTGAATAGTGAATGATGATTCTATTATCTGCATTCCTGCATTCTGAATTCCCGCATTCTACAGTAATCCTCCATTCCTGTATATTGCTAGCTGTGCATCATAGAACTTGTTAACTGAACACGTTTTCCTGTTTTCCAGGTTCGTTAATTCACCTGAAACAAAATCCACCCTGATCCGGTCGCCATTTTTCAAGTCTGCCTTTTCAAGTATAGACGGATCATAGGTCAGGATGGGCATGGCCGCATTGATGGCATTCCGCTCGTAGATGGCTCCAAAGGATTCTGCCAGGATACAACTTATTCCCAGCGAGAGGAAACAATCCACCGCCTGCTGGCGGGAACTTCCGGCACCGAAATTCTTGTTGGTGATCACAATGTCTCCTGCCTTTGACTTTTTCGAAAAATCCTCAAACCCTTTCAGGTTATCAAAGGTGTATTGTCCCATCTCCCTGATATCGGTGATGGTCAGGTAACGGTTGTGAAAAATCATGTCGGTGTCAATATCATCTTTGGGAATGATCCAGACAGTTCCTTCAACGATAGTGGGTTTATCAGACTTTATTTTTTCTTCTTTACGCGTCACGCGTAACGTGTCATGCGTCACGGTGAAAAGGGCCGGAGTCCCCGGGATCTGGTCGGGTGTCGTGATGCATCCTGCAACGGATGATGCAGCAACAATTGCGGGCGATGCCAGGTAAACAAATCCTTTTCCCTGTTTTCCTTCAAAATTGCGGTTGCCGGTGCTGATGGTCACTTCTCCCGGGCCATTTTGCCCGACCTGGCCGGCTGCACAACCGGCACATCCTGCGTTGGAAACCATAGCGCCGGAATCCTTGAATATTTTAATAAGACCTTCATTCATGGCCTGGTTCCAGATGGCGTCTGTAGCCGGAACAATCTTCAGTACAACACCGGGGGCAATTTTATTACCTTTCAGGATAGAGGCTGCAATTCGGAGATCTTCTATGCGACCATTGGTGCAACTTCCGATAAAACCAGAATCGATCTTGATATTCATCACATCGTTCACTGCAATATCATCATGAGGATGCCCGGGTTTAGCCACCATCTGAACAAACTTCCCCAAATCGATATCGAAGGTCTTTTCATACTCCGCATCCGGATCGGCTGATACGGATGCGTACGCTTTACCGGTAAGTGCTTTCAACTCATCCAGCATTGCAGGGGTGGGGGAGAAGAACAGGATGATCGCACCCATCTCGGTTGCCATGGAGGAGATGGTTACACGTTCTGACAATGTAAGTTTATCCACATCCTTACCGTAAATTTCCACCGAATATCCCAGGAGTTTATTGGCTCCAAAGATGGAGAGCAGGTTTAACACAATGTCTTTTGCAGAAACATCAGCGGGTTTTGTCCCGTTAAGATTTAGCCGGATGGAAGCGGGAACTTTGAACCATACATACCCTTTTGCCCATGCCGCCGCGATATCCTGGTCGCCCATTCCTTGCCCGAACGACCCGATGGCGCCCATGATATTGGCGTGGGAGTCGGTGGAAACAAAGGTGCTTCCGGGCCATGCAAGCCCGTTGTCGATGGCAAGGTGAGTACCGATCCCTGAATCCACATCGTAGATCCGGATACTGTTTTCGCGTGCATATTGTCTGCAGTAATGCTGGTTTTGAGCATATTTCTGATCGGAACCACCCGGATTACAATCGAAAGTGAAGATGGTCTTCGACGGATCTTGAACCGTAAGCCCGTTGTCCAGTAGATTTTTTACCACATTGGCCCCGCCAAAATCACGTGCAGCGCGGGTGTCGATCATAACATCCACGATATTACCCGGCTTGACAATTTTCTGTTTGGAATGTAGGGCGATTATTTTTTCAATGATATTCATTTCAGTTTATTATTTACGAGAAAAGTCACATAGTCACAAAGTCACAGAGAAAAAATAACTCGCCAGCTCGCCAGTTCGCCAACTCGCCAGCTATTTCAGTCTATCCATAAAAGGCTCAAATACCATAAAGTCCGCATGATGCACAACATACGCTTCCACCGTGCGCTTTACCATATTGCCTTCGCCGGCATGGGTAGCAATGATATGACAAACTGCTGCCGGAACACCGCATTGTTCAGCGAGCGAAACGCCCGAGAAGGGATGCCTCAGGTATTTACCGTATTTTCCCTGGACGGATTTTCCTTCTTTTTCAAGTTCATATTCGAGTAGCTTTCCTACATCCGCAAGGATGGCACCCGCAATCAAAATGTCCATATCCACGGGCAGATCATCCTTGAAGAATTCATTCATTTTCTTACCGGCATCGCGGGCAATATGAACCACACAGCGTTTGTGCGCCATAAAGGAAACTTTCATGTCGGGTCCGGCAAGTAAGGTGAATGGGATCTTTTGAAGGTCATCCGGAGTTAATACGCTTTTCCCCAGCGCCAGTTCCCATGTTTTCGCAGTCTTCTCCCGGAGATCCGGATCCTGGATCCACATCAGTTCGGGCCAAAGATTTAGTATTTGATCTGTCATATCTTTATTTATTTAAGTGGTGAGGTGGTGAACTGGTGAATTGGTGAGTTAATAAGTTCACTGCTTCACCTCATCATCTTGTCTCTGTTTATTTTTTTTATTTTATTTTTTTTGTTTGAGTTAATCTGAGTTGATTTCATAATGGAAGTAAGGGTAAAATCGAGCATCACTTGAAGGCACGCGTTACAAACGCGCGCCAGCTAAGTAAATCCAAGATTAATTCACCAATTCACCAACTCACCAACTCGCCAGCTTCTTAATTAACGTATCTACTTTAGTTTCGCGATGATCGCGCCCGTCATCTGTTCCGTAGTTGCAGCGCCTTTACTGAATACATCCGGATTTCCGGAAAGTTTCTTCATATCGTAGGTCTTGATTTTTCCTTCGAGTACAACTGCTGCAACGGCATTGTAGATTCTCTCAGCCTTTTCATTCTCGCAAATGTGTTCCAGCATCATGCAGGAGGAAAGTATCATCGCGATCGGGTTTACGATGGATGGATTGAATTCGGCATATTTTGGTGCGGAACCATGCGTGGGTTCAAAAACAGCCACTTCAGGGCCGATGTTGGCGCTGCAGGCAAAACCCAGTCCGCCAATCAACCCGGCAAAACCGTCGGAAATAATATCGCCGAACATATTGCTGGCAACGATTACGTTGTACGTCTCGGGATTCTTGGTAAGCCACATCATCTGTGCATCAATGTTGGTATCCTGGACCTTGATATCGGGGTATTCGTTTTTCGACATTTCCTGGGCGATCCTCAGCATCATGCCGGAGGTCTCACGGATCACATTGGGTTTCTCACAAACTGTGACGGTGTTCAACCCTTTTGTTTTTGCATATTCAAAAGCTGCCTTTATGATCCGGGTTGTGTATTTTTTTGTGAGGATACGTGTGGAGACAGCCAGTTCAGGACGCGGGCACCAGGCAAAATTTTCCTTGAATTTCTTATGGGTCATCAGGGCATCATATACCTGGTCGGGAGGATTGGTCCATTCCACGCCACCATATAACCCTTCGGTATTCTGACGGAAGATCATAGTGTCAATTTCCGGCTCTTCAATGGTGTTATTCGGCCCACGGCGGATGAAATTCAATGTGTTTCCCTTAAAAGTCTTGCAGGGACGCATGCAGATGTCGAGATCGTACTTTTGCCGCATGGCTACGATGGGGCTATAATAAATGTAGCCTTTACCCTTCAATTCAGGAGCCAGCTCGGCTTCTGCCTTATCCTTGGGTTTAGATGTGATGGCTCCGAAAAGTCCGATTTTGTGCTCTTCAAGTAGTTTAAGTGTACGGTCGGGCAAAGGATTTCCTTCCTTGCACCAGAATTCCCAGCCAATGTCTGCATGAATATAATTTGCTTCGAAACCAACTGCATCCAATACTCTGACCGACTCTTTCAGTACATTTTTCCCGATGCCGTCGCCGGGCATAGCTACGATTGTCCTTTTTGTCATAAAATAGATTTTAGAGTGATTAATGATCATCAGAAAGGGACATCAAAGTTACAAAACACGGTGAAACCAGCAAAGCGGAATTCATTTTTTTATGCTTGTAAAGCATGATTCACTAATTTTGCCAAAGAAAGTTATAAAGTTTATAAAGTTCGTAAAGTTTATAAAGTCATCAAGTCTCAAGAAAAATTAACTCGCCAGTTCGCCAACTCACCAATTCGCCAGCTAACAATGAAGTCACATCTAAAGAATCCCATCTTCAAGATCATCTCACGTGTTGCGGAAGAGATGAACGTTTCGGCCTTTGTCATTGGCGGATTCGTGAGGGATTGCATGATGGGGAGAGCAGTCAGAAAAGACATTGACATTGTGGTTACCGGCAGTGGAATTGATTTTGCGCGGAAAGTTGCGGATGCACTGGGCGGGGATGTTCCGGTAAAATTCTTTAAAAACTTCGGAACAGCCATGCTCAAGATGGGGGATAGCCAGGTTGAATTTGTGGGCGCCCGGAAAGAATCGTACCAGCGGAATTCACGGAAACCTTTGGTGGAAGATGGAACCCTGGAGGAAGATCAAAACCGGCGTGATTTTACCATCAATGCCATGGGCTTTGACCTGGGAAAGAAAAATTTCGGGAAACTGGTTGACCCTTTTAACGGTATGTCCGACATCAGGGAAAAGATCATCCGGACCCCGTTGGATCCGGATATCACATTTTCGGATGATCCGCTTCGCATGATGCGTGCGATCCGGTTTGCCTGCCAATTGGGTTTCACTATCAACAGTGACTGCTTTGAAGCTATAAAACGCAATGCCGAAAGAATCACTATAGTATCGAAGGAAAGGGTGACCGATGAACTGAACCTGATCATCCAGGCGGATGTTCCTTCTGCCGGTCTGCAGATGCTAGAAGAAACAGGTCTGTTACAAATCATCTTCCCTGACCTCGTTGCATTGAAGGGAACGGAAAGTATCGATGGAAAAGGACATAAGGATAATTTCTATCATACCCTCGAAGTACTTGACAACTTGTCCGCTAATACGCAAAATATCTGGCTGAGATGGGCTGCTATTCTTCACGACATTGCCAAGCCGGTCACAAAAAAATATGTTCCCGGTACCGGCTGGACCTTTTATGCACATGACTTCAGAGGTTCAAAGATGGTACCTGCCGTTTTCAGGAAATTCCGGCTGCCTCTGAATGAGAAGATGAAGTATGTGGAGAAAATGGTATTGCTTCATCTTCGGCCCATCGCAATCACAGGGAAGGTTACGGATTCTGCGGTCAGAAGATTGCTTTTTGATGCCGGCGATGATATTGACGACCTCATGTTGCTTTGTGAAGCCGACAT
This sequence comes from Bacteroidales bacterium, assembly GCA_017882335.1. GTDB lineage: Bacteria > Bacteroidota > Bacteroidia > Bacteroidales > FEN-979 > FEN-979. Next base: position 21,264 of record JADGPR010000042.1, read on the forward strand.
CACTTCGAAGAACCCGATCAAGGTGAAGAAATTCCTGGAGAATTTCGAAGAGGTTCGGAAAAAACTAAAAGAGATCGAAGTAAAAGACCGGCTGCGTAACTGGCAGCCTCCTGTCTCCGGAGAAATCATCATGGAAACATTCGGGATTCCGCCTTCAAAAGAAGTCGGAATCATCAAAGCTGCGATCACGGAAGCCATCCTGGAAGGTGAGATCCCGAATGAATATGAAGCTGCATTCCAATTCATGATAAAGGAAGGTGAGAAACTGGGACTGATTCCCGGAATGAGTTAATTCGTGAGACTCACTCTTTATGCCCTGGGATTTATACCCGTGAATTTTTTTTATTTTTTCAACAATACATTTTCAGTTTTAACGTAATTTTATACTTTTGGCACTATTTAAAGGAAATGGATTATGATAATTTACAGGTTCAGGCTGACCAGCGAAGACCATGAAGATTTCTTAAGGGAGATTGAAATCCAACCCGTTCAGACTTTTCTTGATTTCCACTTGGCGATCTTGTCGTGTACGAACCTGGAAAAATGTGAAAATGCTTTATTCTATACCACGGATAACAAATTCAAAAAGAAACAGGAGTTCTCCTTCAAATATCAGAAAAAACAGGTAAGGAAATACGATGACGACCTCGACCAGGTTGTAACGGAAATCTATGTTCCACACCTGATGAAAGAATCGGTATTAAAAAAATTCATCGACGATCCTCATCAACGGCTGATGTATGAATTTACCGGGAAAGATTCTTTTGTCTTCTTCATTGAGCTGTTCAAGATCATCAAAACCGATGAGTTTTTCTCCTTACCGCGCTGTGTAAATGCAAAAGGGGAACTTCCCAAAAAACCAGAGGTAACTGTCGTGCCGGATGCTGAAAAACCGGGAACAGCTGCTCCCGCCCAGGTTGCTCCTCCATCCGTTTTCTTCCCTGGAGAAAAAAGTATGTTCACAGAAATGCTGGAAGATGATTCCGAATTGACGGAAATCGAAAACCAGCTCGATGATATCCTGAAGGAGGAAACATTGATCCTTCCCGAGAAAAAATTGCCTTCTTCAGATCTAAAAGAGGATGGTCCTTTTGTTGAGGAGGATGACAATTCCGAACGTTTGGAGAGCCTCGAAGAGTATGACGATATTGAAGGCCTTGAGATCAAACACCGCGACTTTGACGGCGAATCCGATGATTACTGATCCGAAGCGAACCCTCCTTGTTGTTACCGGCCCGACAGCCGTCGGGAAAACATCCCTGACGCTGAATCTTGCCCAATTTCTTAAAACCGAAATCCTCTCTTCCGACTCACGTCAGTTTTACCGCGAAATGTGCATTGGCACTGCACGTCCCGGAAAAGAGGAACTAAAGCTTGTTCCCCATCATTTTATCGGGCATATTTCGATCCACGATGAGTATAACGTCTCCCGTTTTGAAGCAGATGCACTGAATTTACTGGATAAATTATTTAAGGATCATCAAATTGTGATCATGACAGGCGGTTCCGGACTTTACATCAATGCTGTTTGTCATGGCATCGACGACCTCCCCGATCCCGATGACACTTTGCGCGAAGAGTTGAAGACGATGTATGCTCAGGAAGGCATTGAATCCCTTCGTACAAAACTGCGGATGCTGGATCCCGTCTATTATGGCGAGGTTGATATCGCCAATCCCAAACGATTGCTCCGGGCGCTGGAAGTCTGCATCAGCACAGGGAGAACATTTTCAGAATTACGGAAAAATGAACCCAAACCGCGCGACTTTGATATTATCAAGATCGGCTTAACCCGGGATAAAGAAGAATTGAACCGGCTGATCAACGATCGTGTTGACCGGATGATGGAAGATGGTCTTTTGGAAGAAGTTAAACAATTGCTTCCTTCCCGTCACCTCAATGCATTGAATACCGTTGGCTACAAGGAACTGTTTCCCTATTTTGATGGAGTGATATCACTGGAATCTGCTATCGAAAATATAAAGACCCATTCCCGCCGCTATGCCAAACGACAGATGACATGGTTTCGAAAAGATATATCGATCCGGTGGTTTCACCCAGACCAGGTTACAGAAATACTTAACTTTGTTCGGCAGAAGAGTTTATAAAGTTTATAAAGTTCATAAAGTAACCTATTAACTCATCAACTCATCAGCTCATCAAATAACCCTCGCATGATCTTACTTGCAGACTCTGGCTCAACCAAGACAACCTGGACCTTGATGAAAGACCAAAGGATTGTTACATCGGTCCAAACAGCAGGTATGAACCCGTATTTTATTACCTCCGAAACAGTAGAAGCCATCCTTAAGGACGATCTTGTTCCGAATGTTCTTGCCGATTTTGTGAAAGAGATTCATTTTTACGGTGCCGGCTGCTCTACAGAAAATAATAACAGCATGCTGCGGAATGCCATGAAACTCTATTTTCGGAAGGCAACGATATCTGTTTACCATGATATCCTGGGGGCAGCACGATCGCTGCTCGGGAAAGAAAAAGGGATCGCCTGTATCCTGGGAACGGGCTGCAATGCCTGTTATTACGATGGGGAAGAGGTGTTCAGTAAAGTTCCATCACTGGGCTATCTTTTCGGAGATGAAGGTGCCGGCTCGAACCTGGGGAAAATCTTTATGGGGAAATATCTCAAGAATAAACTCCCGGAAGAGATAAAAATTGAGTTTGTGCAGCAATACAAATTATCGCTCGAGGATATCCTCAATGCCCTCTACAACCGGCCATTCCCAAACCGTTTTCTCGCCTCTTTCAGTGAGTTCATCGCACCCCGGCAAAATCATCCGTTCTTTTACGACTTGGTTAAGAAGTCGTTCCAGGCTTTTATTGATGAACAGATCAGGAAATACCCCAATCATGAAAACCTAACAGTCAGTTTTGTGGGTTCAATTGCATGGTACTACAAGGATATCCTTCAGGAAACTGCAGCAGAAAACAAACTTCATGTCGGAACTATCCTGAAATCACCGATGGAAGGACTGATCAGATTTCATCTGAATGCAGGAATGTAGGAATTCAGAATGCAGAAATTCAGAATGAAGGATGAATTAATTCTTCAGAACTTTTTCAATAACTGTTTCTTTTCCTGATCTTAGTTTTATCAGATAAATCCCTTGTTGATAATCCTTCATTATAATGCAGACATTCTTTGTTGGAAGAAATGTTTCTGAATAAATATTTTCTCCAAGGAAATTCAAAACCTCAATACCGGTGAATGCCACATCCGTCTCGATATTCAACAATTCCGAAACAGGATTTGGGAAAATCCGGACTTGCGATACATCCTTTTCAGGGACCCCGGAAATGATATGGATGCATAGGGTGTCACCTGGAGATTCGCAAAGTATTGGCCCTTGTGCCCACGAATCCTGGTAGAGCGCAGTAACATAGTAACATAAAAATGCTTCTTCAGTTGTTGTTGGAATGTAATCATCAAATTCATTTGCTGTCACTGGCGAAAGGTTTAACTTTACAAAGGGGGAAAGACCCGTATAATCCGTCCGATAAATATTGTATCCAATAAGAGATGAACTGTCAACCTGATCCGGTTTAAGTTTTTTTCCTGTGCAGGGTATTTCCCAGGTCAAATGGGAAATAAAATTACTGTAGTTCAGGTTAAAATTGGGAGGTTTGAAGCAAACCGCGTAAACGTGGATATTATCAACATCCCATTCACCGATATCTGTTGAATTACTACCTGTTGCCCGAAAACCCAGTCTAACATTGTAGCCGCCTGATTCTGTAATGTTAATCTTGTGATGAATCCAACCAGTGGAGGAATCATTCACCAGTGTATCTTTCGGATACCAGTTCTGGTTGTAAAAAACTTCGATGATAAGTTTCTCCTGGGATGTTGGATTTGTAACGATTAGTCTTGAATCGAACTCCAGGTATACATCGGCACAGGTAAACCATGGCCAATTCAGTGGGACACTTCGTAATGTATAATCGTAACTTGTAAGTGCAGGCATTCCGGTGAATGAAGCGGTAGGGGCCGGATTACCCATGCTGGTATTAATATCCCAATTGCCTTGTGAAGGTAAAAAGGACCACATCTGATAACCGAAAGTTGCCGCGTCCCAGGGTTCAGAAAAAGGGAAAGGGGTATCCAGTATTATGCTAATGGTTGCTGATACTGCATTCGATTCGCCAAATTCGCCCGGGTAACCGTAAGCAGTAAGATCATAATAGGCGGTTACACTGTAAGTAAAGGTGCCATAATCATCAGGGTAATCCAAATAGGTGAGGCTGTCCGGGCTCCCGTTATAATGAATGAATGAACTGTCACGATAAATTCTGTAACCCAGCAATCCCGGAGGTGTCGTACCACCGGGTTCCTGGGGTTTGTCCCAATTCAGGAAGGCACAGGATCCAATTCCGACCCCTTGGAGGTTTGTGGGAGAATAAAGCACGTACTTAGTACCGGGTGTGCAATCAGACAGGGGAGTGCTGGCATGGGCAGCTATGCCTGTAATTGCAATCATCATTACAATTACCCCCTTGAGAAGATTGTAAATATTTTTCATGATGAAGGAAGATATGATAAATGGGTGAATAAAGAAAGAAATAATATATTGGTCTGGTAAATATACAAACATATATTTAACAAAACAATACTATCGAATTATTATTTTCATTCTCCATTCTTCATTCTTCATTTCAAATTAGTCTTCTCACTTTGGTCGTATAGTTTTTCCATTCATCACCGAAACGGTTGGCGAGGAATTCTTCTTCTCCCTTGATGATCTTAAGGTGTATAACAAATGTGTAGATGCAAAATGCCACATTGGCCAGGTCGGGAAAATAGAGGCAGGAACCGACACAAATGCTGAACATTCCCAGGTAAAGGGGATTCCGGCTGATCCGAAAAATTCCGGTAGTTTTTAATTTCGTCTCTTCCTTTGGAATGCCATACCTGAGTGAGCTTCCGAGTTGAAGAACTGCAGGGATAAACAGGATACTTCCGATGACAAGGAGAATGACGCCGGCCCAGGAAAGAGATACCGGGACAGGAATATAGCCAAAGTCCGGGATGATGGCTTTGATAAGGAAAAGCATCCAATTCAGAAAGAAAAAGAGCTTTGCAGTGTAAAAGAACAATGGAGGGATGGTTGGTTTACCGGTCAACGAATAACCGTACTTCAGCGACCGGATGATTTCGAAGATCATTACCAGTCCAATTATGCTAAAGGTGATCCAGACGATCTGAGCATGGGTTTGCATATGCGAGATTTTAATGAGTGATTTTTGAGAAATTATTATCTGGCAAATATACTGAATTGTGAAAAAGTTTTTCCGGTAGGCGCAGGAAAAGGGAGTTTTGTTACCTTTGCATTCCCACACTCAAACACACACACACCCACTTCGCGGTAGTAGCTCAGATGGTAGAGCATCAGCTTCCCAAGCTGAGGGTCGTGGGTTCGATCCCCATTTACCGCTCAAAAAGTCCTCGTGAGGGGACTTTTTTTTTGAGTAGCTCAGATGGTAGTCCCGAGTACTCGGGATCCCAAGCTGAGGGTCGTGGGTTCGATCCCCATTTACCGCTCCAGTAAAATCAAGGCTTTCAGAATCTCTGAAGGCTTTTTTTTGTTATGTGCCTACAAATGTGCCTACGTTTGAATGAACACTCAACTTCACTTTCTTAACTATATAATGACCTAATCCGGTTATGGTTTCTGATCTCTTGGAAAGAACAGGCAATGATGTTGAGAAGGAACAAGTGTGCTTCATATCCGTTACATTTGCAACCGAAACCAAACACCAAACTGCAACAGATGTTCATATCAACAATGACCCATTTCCTTGACCCAGAGGGAAACATAGCCAAGGAAATGCACAAAGATGGCAGAGAACACGCCAGTTTCCTTGCGCTGATTGTCGATGCTGCCACAAAGGATTATCCCCCGCCCAAGAAATCAACTGATATCAGGTGTTTAACAAAAAAGTGCACGGGCACCATTGACATTGCGATTGACACCAAGGAAGAGGAAATCAGGTGGCGCTGCATAAAATGCGACGAAGGGGGGAAAATAAGCGGCTGGCAAGGCACCAAATGGGATAATCGAAAATAAGCCCCCAATACTTCGTTTAGCACTTACCTATAAATCCGTTAGGGGTTGCGTGCAATGTGGGGCTCAAAATTGATAGGTGTGTCAAATATTCAATTTTTTCTTTCTAACTTGCATAGATCAATTTAAAGCCCAATGGCTATACCCTTCACCATAAATAAATACTGAAAATAACAAATTTGACTGATATCCAATACATAAAACTTTCAGAATTAACTACTCTCATTGAACGGGTGGTGAAAGATGCATTTGCAGAGAAAACTTATTGGATTATCGCTGAGATTTCAGGCTTGAACTACTATCAAGAAAAAAACTACTACTTTTTTGACTTGGTGGAAAAAGATGAAACAACTAATGCGCTGCTAACTTCAATAAAAGCGAATGCGTGGGGTCCCTCAGTTAGCAAAATCAAGGATTTTGAACACGCAACAGGTCAAAAGTTTACCAGTAACATTCAGGTTTTGGTA
>JADGPR010000043.1 GCA_017882335.1 Bacteroidales bacterium
TTTTCTTTCCTGACTTTCCCGGGATCGGTCAGGCCGGCAAATGATATTTTCATATTGTTTAATAAAATCAGCACTAAAATTATCCTCTTTAAAACAATTAACTATTTGCTTAGCAGCAATAACTCCACTCCAAATGGCTTTATCTATGCCATGTCCTTGTAATGGATCAATTAATGATGCAGCATCGCCACATAATACAAATCTATCTCCACAAATAAGCCTTTTTTTTGTCCATATAGGCAATCCAGATCCATTAACATTACCCATGAGTGTTGCATTTTTAAAACGATTTACAAATGCTGGAGAGTTAGTTATTTCTTGCAAAGTTTTACGTATGTCATTAGGGGATTTCTTTTTTTTCTTTCCTTTCTTAAATACTCCGAAACCTACATTTGCCCAATCATCTTTAAGAGGAAATATCCAAAAATAGCCATCTACCTCTTTAATCAAATGAAATTCGTTCTCTCCCATTTTAATACCTTCTATGCCCTTATAATAAGCACGAATGGCGGCAAAGGAATTACTTTCTTTAATATCACAATTAATAACTTGTCTTTTTACAACGGAATTAGCGCCATCACACCCAACAACCATGGCAACTTTAATTGAGAAACCATCTTGGAACTTGCAATGAGAATAATTTAATTCGGTCGTAATTTTTTGTAACCTTTTATTTTCAAAAATGATCGTATCTGTTTCTTTTCTTACAAGTTGAAAAAGAAAATTATCGAAATCTATTCGTTTGCTATTGTACGAATATGATAACCATTTATAGCTAATAGCTTTATTTTTCGAGAGATAGGCTGATGAAGTAGTAATATCCATTTTGTCAGTAAACTCTTTCATTTGATTGCCCCAATTTCTATTAATACTATCTATGGCTTTAAATGAAGATCCTGGAATGGTATCACCACATATTTTATCACGTGGATAAACAGTCTTGTCAATAAGAGCAACTTTTAGTCCTTTACCCTGTAAAGCCAAAGCACAAGCACAACCGGACGGTCCCGCACCTATTATTGCTATATCGTAATCAATTGTCATTACGTGCTGTCATGTTTACAAAGTTTCTAGTTGCTTGTCAGATGTCATATAACTGAGGAACGAATTACATTTTGATTGTTTTGCTGTCTTGGAACAGTTCTCCCCGCTTACGTATAACGCCCCGCAGGCAGCCGCAGTGCAGGTTTTAGCAGAATTTATCTTTGCTTTTTATTTCCATTTTATTAGCCATAACCACTTTCCTTACTGAGATGCCCCGCATTGAGGCTGCATGCTCGTTAGGCTGCGTAATTATTAAACCCGTATTTTATTAGTTTTTCACCAAATTCATTTATGAAATAGTCCAGATCAGGTGAAATATGTGTCATATCAGCAGTTAATGCTTGCTCTAAAATAGTAGCACTCATTAACCCATTAAATGCTAAATTTTCTTTAATTAGTTGTGGAAGTTTGATACCAGTTCTAGTAGATTCAAAAAACTGGACTAAATCATCTAAATTGATTCTGTTTATGGATGACGAAATTTTTGAAAAATCATGAAAAGAAATATTTTCTAAGATATATGCTTTAAAGAGATTTCCAATTATTTTGGGTTTTTCTAGATTATCTATTTGTTCGAGTAATACAATTATTGTTTCACCAACCTTTTTTTTAAATCCTTTCGTTTCGTCAAGTCTTTGAATGAAGTCAATACGTTTTTTAATTGGGATATCTTTTAATGCATAAAAGAAGTTCAATATTTTTTTAGCGAAAATCTTTTCCCGTATGTTGTTGGAGGTTTTAAGTAGCCCAACAACTGTTGCAATAATCGGGATTTCTTTTAAGACTCCATCTTGCATTAATGAATCAAGGGTGGCTTCGGTTAAATCTTCAAAAATTGTTTCTAAATGCTCCCTTGATATCTCATCAAGTATTTTAACTTCTAAGCTTTCCATGTCCTTATTAACAATTATGCAACCTAACAATTATGTAACCGCATTACGATTATTTATTCCACTAAAATCTTATCAACTTCCGTCATAATCCCAGCCGTCTCCGACAATGCCACGATGATTTACTGATAATGCAGAACATCCTCAAAATTAAGTACCCGGCCTTTCCGCTCCTTTAACCATTTCTGCGCTGGTTGATATCCACCAATATAAAAATCCCAGGTCATCCGGGAAGGTTCTTTGGATACCATGACATCAGGGACCAGGGATTCCAATAAGTTCTGAAGATCTCCCCGGTAGCTATGTTCGGTTGAGATACCTGAAATGTATCTGGAGTTTATTTTGCTTACGTACTCTTGAATAGTCATACCGGCAGGAAATATCCACTAAAATTAGATAGATTAATTATAGGTTCTACCCATTCTTTTAAAATAATAGGGTTACTCTCCAAATTAAAACCTCGCCAACTCGCCAACTCACCAACTACTTGTCAATATCCCGGATCTTCAAGTTGGTTGGGGATTTCGGCCGATGGAACTTCAGCCGTTTTTAATAGCAGCTTCGCAGGTCCTTTCAAGGTTACATCAGGAACCAAATTATCAAATTCTTCCTGGCTGATCTGCCCTTTCCTAAGCATCTTTCCGGAAAGTAAACCGAAGAAAGCCTTTGTCGATTGATTCAGGTGACCGGTCTCATCGAATGAATACATAAACCACTTGGGTTTAGGAATGATGGAAGCAAGGAAAATCGATTCCGCCAACGTCAGTTTTGAGGCATCTTTTTTGAAATAAAAATGCGCCGCCTCGTTTGCTCCATAAACATGTGGTCCCAATTCAATAATATTAAGATAAACCTCGAACATCCGTTCTTTGGAGCAAAGTTGCTGGTTTTCGATAAGCCAGGTGAGAAGGATCTCTTCCATTTTCCGGGCGATGGTCTTGTTGCGGTTCAGGAATACATTTTTCACAAGTTGCATGGTGATGGTACTCCCTCCCCTGACAAACTTCCGTTCTTTGATATTCAGGATCATGGATTCCCGGAAGGCTTCGGGGATGAATCCCCTGTGCTGGTAAAACCCGGGATCTTCCGAGTTCAACACCGAGATCTGCAGCAAGGAAGAAATTTTGTTGAGGGGCCGGAAATCCGGGTTTTCAGGACCTACACTGAATGATCTTGCCGGCACGCCTCTCTCATAAGCCGTATACAGGAAAGACTCGTTGAGCCTCGTGAGGCCGGCATCGCCATAGGAAAGAACGTTGAACCGGTTCCGTTTCAGGTCAACAAGGAACCGCAAGGAATCAGGAAGGGAAAGGTCGACAAAAAAATCAAGGTTGAATGCGAGATTTCCATTCACTTTTATCCCCTTTAAAGTAGAAAACAATCCTTCGGGCAAGGATGAGAAAAGTTCGTCAGCCGGGAAGTCGGGCTTAACGATGGAAAAGGTGATCTGTTTCGAGGGTTTTGCGCGATACCGGAGGTAAGGATGAAAGCTCAGGCGGTTAAAGAATACCTGCGTTGTACTGTCCATTTCAAGATAGTCGGATCCAATGTTGACAACATATTCCAGCCCCAGACGGTCAAAAGTGACTTTGTTCGCGGATATTTTTTCCTGCTGAATGACCAGTCCTTTCAGGATAACCATGCCCCTGAGATGGAAAAGATCGTCTCCCCTGTCTTCCTCCGAAAGCCGGAAGGTAAGAGTATCGAACACCAAACCAGTCTTATAATTAAAACCGATAAATGGAATTGAGATCTTTTCATTACCGGAAGAATAAAGCCGGAATCCGGCGCTGTGAACTTCGCTGTCAAGGCTTCCCGCTATAATCCAGTTTTTCACTGTATCTCCTTCCATTACCCTGACCGAAGAATGAAAGGCGTGATGCTCGGCCACGAAACGGTCGATATGAAAGGAAACCTTATGTCCGTCTTTTTGATGCGACACGGTAAGATCCGTAATCTTCATTGAGGCGGGAATTTTCTCAAAAACAGCAGACGACAGCCGCGAAAAAGCAGCAGTGTAATTTGTCTTTTGAATTGAATCCTCTAAGTTTTTTTGTCTCTTCCCGTGCAGCAAAAATTGGTAATTCGTTATGGAGTCAATCTGCTTAAAACTGAGGTGTGTTTTGTTCAATTCAAGGTCATGCAGTACAATCCTGCCGAAGATCAGTTTCCAGAAATTCAACGAAGCATAAGCGGAATCAATGGACAGCAGTGTATCGCCGTTCTCCGGCTTCAGGCTGATCCCGGTGAGCAATACAGCGCTGATATTTCGGATCCTTGCTTTATCGACCTTCAGAATAGCATGATATTCTTTGTTAAAACTGCTGATCTTTCGTTCCAGATAATATGAAAAAACAACATTCCGCAGAAAGAAAAAAACAAGGATCAGGCTGCCCAGAATTCCTGCAATATAGATCGACACCTTTTTCAGTTTCACTGTATTCATGTCTCAATATTCAGGATTTTCCTTCTGCTAATCATAAAGATCCCATAAAGCAATACCCCGGTAAAAAGCACACTCCCGGTAATCAGGAAAACATTATCGGTAGAACCAAACTTTTCGTAATCGGTATGGATAACTCCGGTGTTTGAAAGATATGAAACAAATACGGCAGCGCCGTTATTGAGGAAATGTGCAAAGATAGGCGCCCAGAGCGTTCCGGTCCAAAGGTAGAGATAGCCGAACAGCACCCCAAGCATCATCCTGGGAAGCAGGCCGTAAAACTGGAGATGGACGGCGCCAAATAGAAAAGCTGCCAGGAAGATGGCAACATGGATGTTTTTGAACCATTCGCCAAACAAACGCTGAAACAACCCACGAAACAGCAGTTCTTCCCCGATGGCAGGAATGACAGCAATCATCAGCATGTTTACAGCAAAACCACCAATGGAATGGACATCCAGGAAGGCCTCTGTGATCTGAGCAGCCTGGTCCTCAGCTTCCTTCATCCATTGTTCCATTCCCCTGAAAATGGCCGGAAGTTTCATCATCTCATTTAGTGATACCATCCAATTAATCAACGGAAGGCTGACCATTATGATGAGAAGGATCATCAGCAGGATCGATCCGGCAGGAACTTTTTTCATCCCAAAATATCCTGATGCGGTATGCTCAAAAAGAAATCCGGCGATACCTGCCGGGACGATGAACAGGAGCACTGATTGAAGGATCTGGATCTCTTTTAAGAGAGGAAGGGAGGAAGGGTCGTTGATGTTGGAAAGAAGCAAAACGGCTTTTGCCATATCCGCATGGTATTGGATCATGGTCAGAATAAACCCGCCAAACACGGCCAAAATCAATCCCATGATGATCAGCATGAGCACGAAGATGATCTTCGCAAAGGGAGTGAGGTGCAACAGCCAGGCCTTTTTCATGGGAACCATCGAAATTCATTAATTTTGCAGCAAAAGTACTGCTTTTTGGTAAAGATCGGTCACATTGAACTCGGGGATTGTCCGCTGATCATGGCTCCCATGGAAGACATAACGGATATGCCGTTCCGCTCCCTCTGCAAGCAATTCGGCGCTGATCTTCTCATCACCGAATTTGTTTCCTCGGAAGGGTTGATCCGCGAGGCTGACAAGAGCACGAATAAAATGAAATTCGGTCAGGATGAACGGCCTATCGGGATCCAGATCTTTGGCGATTCGGTTGAAAGTATGCGGAAAGCGGCGATTATCGCCGAAAACCTTCAACCCGATTTCATCGACCTGAATTTCGGTTGTCCGGTAAAAAAGGTGGTCGTCAGAGGAGGAGGAGCCGCCTTGCTGAATGATCTTCCGAAAATGGCAGCGATGACCGAAGCTGTGGTCAAGGCTGTTAAGATCCCTGTAACAGCCAAAACCAGGTTGGGATGGGATGATGCCAGGCAGAATATCATGGAGATCGCCGAAAGGCTTCAGGATGCCGGGATCCAGTCTATCAGCATCCATGGCCGCACCCGGGCGCAGCTCTATGGCGGCAATGCCGACTGGACCTTGATCGGGAAGGTAAAGTGTAATCCGCACATACATATTCCGGTATTCGGAAACGGGGATATCACCGGAGCCGTGGTTGCAAAGGAGATGAAAGACCGTTACGGAGTCGATGGATTGATGATCGGCCGGGCAGCTGTTGGGAACCCCTGGATCTTTCGCGAATGCAAAGCCTATTTGAACAAGGGGGAATTGATCCCGCCGCCCTCCCTGCAGGAACGGGTGGAAATTATTCGGTTCCACCTTCAGCGATCCATCGTATACAAAGGCGAAAGGAGAGCCATCCTGGAAATGCGGAAATTCTACAGTGGCTATTTCAGGGGAGTTCCCGATTTTAAAAAGTACCGTATGATGCTGATGACGTTGGATGAGATGGACCGGGTGCTGGAGTTGATCGATAAAATAGCTGGCCGCTAAGGAAACCCGGAGTCAGAACTTCTGTTCCACCAGTTCCCTGAGGCGATTGAAGGCCACCGATTCGCTTTCCCATAAATTTTTTAACCTCAGCAGATCCAGGAATTCAAGGGCCTGCCGGAGTTCCGCAAAACCATTCAGTGTCTCGATGGTAATGTTGTATTCCCTGAGGTTCCCATCAAAAAGCTCGTTGATAAAAAGAAATTTCTCGTTGATGGAGATGGTAGCTTTCAGGTCCTTTCTCTGCGACAAAAACCGATCTGATGCATAGGTTTTCTCGCGTGTCTCTTTCAATTTCTCGGAAAACTCAACACTTTCAGTGGAAAAAAGATCGACTTCAGACGGACCTTTGGCCGGCCGGTGATGTTCTTTTTGAAATGGTTCCGGGGAAGCCGTTTCAAGCTTGATCTTTACCGCCGGTTGCACTGCAGGCTTTTCATCCGGTTTCGCCGGTTGATCGTTTTCGTTGCTCACAGGTATAAGGGGTTTAATCGCCTGTATTTCTGTTTGCGGAAGATTTAAATGCTGGAAAGAGTCGCCCATCCGGTTCAGCAGGTGAAGGTTTTCATATAGTTTCCGGATATTTTCCATAATGATGTCAAATTCGATCTGAGGGATCTTATCTTCATAAGCATTGATCACCTCAAACTGTTCTGCGATGGCTTCCAGCAGCCACTGTATCTCTTCCCTGAGAATGGTTTTGTTCAATTGATTCATAATTGGGTTAACAAATCTGAATTTTCTTACTTTTGCGGTGAATTGAGCCATAAAGATAAATAACTTTCCAGAGGAAACCATGCTCATCGAAAAAAACATTCCCTCCCGTGCCGGCTGGATCGAAGTGATCTGCGGATCGATGTTTTCCGGTAAGACCGAAGAACTGATCCGCCGCCTCAACAGGGCAAGGATCGCAAAGCAAAAAGTCGAGATCTTCAAACCGGCCATGGATACACGCTACAGCGAGGTCCAGATTGTAACTCACGATGCACATGCCATTCCATCAACACCTGTTCAGTCTGCTTCTCAGATCCTTCTTATGGTAAATGACGTGAATGTGGTAGGTATTGATGAAGCCCAGTTCTTTGATTCGGAGATCACATCCGTATGCAACACCATGGCCAATAATGGCATCCGGGTGCTGGTTGCAGGCCTTGACATGGATTACATGGGAATTCCCTTCGGCCCCATGCCGGCCCTTATCGCAACCGCTGAATACGTCACAAAACTGCATGCCATCTGCATGAGCTGTGGCGACCTTGCACATTATTCCCATCGCATCATTAAAAAAGAGCAGCAGGTTCTCCTCGGGGAAAAAGATGCCTATGAACCGCTCTGCAGGAAATGCTTTTTAGAAAGGCATAAAAACCCTTCCGCTCATTGATCCCGGATGAATATTTTTCATTAATTTTGTCCGGTAAATAACTAATAAATCCTTCAACCATGAAAAAAATTGCATTTCTTTCATTTATTCTGATTCTTATGATGAATATATCCAGCAGTGGCCAGGGCGCTAAAACCGGCCAAAAACAAGTGAAATTCGTGATCCATACCGATTTTGGAGATATGAAGGGCATCCTTTACAATGAGACTCCCAAACACCGCGACAATTTCGTGAAGCTTGCAAAATCCGGATTTTATAACGGATTGCTTTTTCACCGCGTGATCAATGGGTTTATGATCCAGGGCGGGGATCCTCAATCAAAAAATGCCAAGGCAGGGCAACAACTGGGCGGTGGTGATCCGGGGTATACGATCCCTGCTGAGTTCAATGCAGCCCTGAAACACAAAAGAGGTGCGCTGGCTGCAGCACGGACTCCAGACCAGATGAATCCCGCCAAGGCTTCTTCAGGATCACAATTTTACATTGTTCAACCGGAGAAGGGCACTCATTTCCTCGATATGAATTATACGGTATATGGTGAAGTTACTGAAGGGTTCGATGTGATCGACAAGATTTCCTTAGCACAAAAAGATCAGAACGACCGGCCGTTGAAGGATATCAAAATGACGGTGAAGATCGTTGACTAAAGATCTTTTACCGCTAAGACGCTAAGACGCAAAAAAATATTATTTGTTTTAAATCTTAGCGCCTTGGCGTCTTTGCGGTGATTTTTAATAAATAAAAAAACTTCCTGTGTAGGTGATACAATTTCCTCTGAATGTTAGATAAAATACACATACTTATCCCCGAAGTTCAAGACACTTCCATAAAAACGAAGGAAGATCTTGAACAATTCCGGATTCATTACCAGGGCCGCAAAGGAGTCCTTGCCGGGCTTTTTGAGGATTTTAAAACCGTTCCCCCTGCACAAAAGAAGGAGACCGGCAGAATTCTGAATGACCTGAAAATGGCCATTCAGGCCAGGATTGATACTTTTATCCAGGAGGCGGGGACAAAAGAAGAAACCCCTTCGACCGAATTCGACCTCACCCGCCCTGTTACCTATATGGAACCCGGCCCGAGGCATCCTTTATCGATCGTACGAAACCAGATCATCGAGATCTTTTCCCGGATCGGCTATACGGTTGCCGAAGACAGGGAGATTGAAGATGACTGGCACAATTTTACTGCACTGAATTTCCCGGAAGAGCATCCTGCCCGGGATATGCAGGATACTTTCTTCATTGAAAAGAATCCTGATATCGCCTTGCGTACACATACCTCCTCCGTGCAGATTCGTACCATGGAGCAGAACCAGCCGCCCATACGCAGCATTTTCCCGGGAAGGGTGTTCCGCAACGAAGCCATTTCTGCAAGGGCCCATTGTATTTTCCATCAGGTGGAAGGATTATATGTGGATAAAGATGTTTCCTTCAGGGACCTCAAACAAACCCTGCTCTATTTTGCAAAGGAGGTGTTCGGCGAGGATACGCAGATCCGTTTGCGCCCCTCCTATTTCCCGTTTACCGAACCTTCGGGAGAGATGGATGTTTCCTGCAACATCTGCGGAGGAAAAGGTTGCAACATCTGCAAATATACCGGCTGGGTGGAAATTCTCGGCTGCGGGATGGTCGATCCGGCCGTACTCGAAAATTGCAACATCGACAGTGAAATTTATACCGGTTTCGCCTTCGGCATGGGCATCGAACGCATCACCATGTTGAAATACCAGATCAAAGACCTCCGGTTATTCTTCGAAAATGATCTCCGTTTCCTGAATCAGTTCAGGGGAATAATTTAGCCATTAGGCATTAGCCATTGGCCATTAGGGGAATTGATAATTAATAATTGATAATAAAAAAGTTTAAAAAGCAGCATCAAATAAACGACTAAGCACCTAACCAACGCATTCTGAATTCCTGCATTCCTGCATTCTGAATTCCTGCATTCTCACTTCTTAAAACCTGTTCCTTCTAAACAAGCGTAACAGCAGCCAGAAGCCGAATATTCCCGCTAGGAAAAAGACGATGGTTCCAAGCCAGCGCGTGTGTGGCCATTGGGAAATGATAGAGGCGCCGATGATGAGCGATGCGATCACGATTGCAATGGAAACCCGGTTGCTCGCATGGTCGATCTGCTCTACCAGGGGTTCAAATCCCTTGAGCTCGATCATGGTTTTGAACCTCCCTTCTTTGATCTTATGAATAATCTCGTTCAGATCGGAAGGTAATTCCATGAGCAGCTTGTAGTATTCCCTGATGGATTCGAATACTTCCTCTGCGAGTCGTTTTGGACTGTATTGCTGCTTGATCAGCTCGATGGCATAAGGTCTCATCTCCTTTGCAAAATCGATCTCGGGATAGAGTGTTACCGCTACCCTTTCGATGGTAATAAGAGATTTTACAAGGAGGTAGATATTGGCTGGAATCCGCAAGCCATACCCCACAATGATATCAATGGATTCATTCATCACCTTTCCGAAATCCATTTCATCGATGGACAGGTACTTATAATGAGCAAGCATATCGGCGAGCTGGAATTCAAGATCCTTGAACCGTCTGAAATTCCGTTTCCCGGATAATAACAGCAGGGCTTCCGTAAGTTCCCGGGCATCGCGCTTCAGGTACCCGAGGACATATTTTCCAAGGAACTGCAGATGCTCCGGCCTTATGGTTCCCATCATCCCGTAATCGATGAAAGCGATAACGTTCTTATCTTTGATAAAAATGTTGCCTGGATGAGGATCGGCATGGAAAAATCCGTGGGTAAAGATCTGTTCGAATACCAGTCGCACAGCCTTCTTTGCCAGGTCCACCGGATCACTCCCCGAAGAGATAAGGGCTTCCATCTCACTCACCTTCACTCCATCGATGAATTCCTCGACCAGGATCTTTTCGGTTGTAAATTCCTGAAACACCTTTGGAACGTAGATATCAGGATCCCCTTCAAAGCAATGTCTGAACCTAACGACATTGGCTGCTTCATGACGAAAATCCAGTTCCTTGTTGATGGTTCGTCTGAATTCTTCCACCACCCCCAGCAGGTTGATCGCTTCCATTTCAGGGTTATTCCGCTGCGACCGGGCCGCAAAAAATCGCATCAGGTTCAGGTCGAGGTTGATCTTTTTATCGATTCCCGGCCGTTGGACTTTCACACAAACATTTTCTCCATTCAGCAAGGTTGCCCGGTAGGTCTGTGCCACCGATGCCGATGCAAGGCGCCGGGTATCAAATTCCTTAAACAATTCTGAGACGGGATGTCCCAGGTTTTTTTCGATCTCCGCAATGGCAACCTCGTCGGGCATAGGGACTGCTTCATCCTGTAGTTTTCGAAACTCTGTACGCAACTCTTCAGGAATCACATCGGGACGGTCGGCCAGAAGTTGGCCGAATTTAATGAAGGTGGGACCCAATTCTTCCACCGCCATCCGTATCCGTTCCCATTTTGAATATCTTTCGATCCGGGCAAGGCGTTTCTTCGAGAACAGCAATTTGCCCAGCCCGTTTTTTGTAACCCAGTCGTTAAACCCATATTTAACGGCGACTCCAATGATTTCCCTCGCACGCCCGATCTCACTGACCGTCGTACCAATCTTTAAGACATTCACAGTTCTTCGAGTTTTATACGTTAACACATAAGATGAAATCCACCGGAAAGCCTGTTCTTACGAGGTTTCACTCGATCCTCCTCACACGGGAATGAAACGGTTTTACTTTACGGGCTTTTTTTTCACCACCTTTTTTACTGGCTTTGCTTTCCGGGCCGGTTTCATAGTCTGTTTTCCTGTTCCTTCAAGCTTTTTGATCCGGGCCTCCAGCGCTTTATAATGTTCCATGGTCACGAGGTTCATTTTTGAAATCGTGGTTTTCTGGAGTTCAGCGATCTTTATTTCAAGGGAGACCTTCATCTCTTCCGATTTTTTGACCCAATGATCAATCAGCTTTTTGGCTTCTTTCTTGTTTAGATTGTTCTCTTTTGCAAACTCCTTTGCTGCTTTTTCGATTTTTTCAGTAGTGGTGAATGCATATTCTACGCCTTTATCAAAGGCTTGTTTCAGATTTTCAAACATAATTATCCTCCTTTTTTTATTTTTTTGGTTCATATTTAATTTTTTTTTCTTTTGTGATTTTCATAAAGTGCATCTCCATATCATTCAGGAGAGTTTCATAGTTTTTGATCTCAGCGAATTTGATCTCGTATGCCGTGAGGATATTTGGAATGTTCCGGATTGATTTTATCAGCCGGTCTTTCTGTGTCTTCCTGAACTCACCTTCCACGATCAGGAGAAAATCCACCTGTTTTATTTCGGGTGCCAGTATGAATTCCTGGCTGCGGTTGGCTACCAGGTAATAGGTATTGAAATAATCTTCATCATAGTAATAATACAAAGAAAACTCTGTCGGATCCTTTTTGTTGTTCAGAGCGATCTTCAGATCTTCCATTTTGAGGAAATCAGATCCAAGATGTTTGTTCAGCAGGAATGAGATTCGGTAGTCCTTCACATGACAGGAAATGCCGATGAGGGTATAAATTGCCGGTTCCGACCGGATATCCAAAAAAATTTTCTTCGACATTGCTGTATTACGAATAGTAAACAAATATAAGGAAATATAGGGAGAAGGTCAAGAATTACTTTCTCGTTGATTGGTGATCATGAGCGTTTTTGGTTTCGAGTTCAGACCTCCGACTTCGGATTGGCCTGTTCCGAAAGTTTGTTCCATGCTTTTTCAGCCGCATTCTGTTCAGCGCCTTTGATGGAAAAGTCCTGTCCGCGGCTGAGTGGGATGTTATCCACCAGGATCTCAATGATGTATTGTTTCTTATAACCGGAGCCGGTTTCCTCTATCACCGAGAACGTGAGTTGTTTTTTTTCTTTCTGCGCCCATTCGATCATACGGCTTTTAAAATTCCATTCCTGGTTTACCAGTTCATTGATATCAAAATAGTGTTTAATGATCCTTTCCAGGAGGATGTGCCGGGTGAAGCGATAGCCCCGGTCGAGGTACATGGCGCCGATCAGGGCTTCGAAGGCATCACCCTGGGAAGAACGGTAGATGTTATTGGAACTGGAATCGAGGTGGATGAGTTTCTCGAGCCCGAGTTTCTGCGAAAGTTTATTAAGCTGGACACGGCTGACGATTTTCGATCGCATCTCTGTGAGGAATCCTTCGTCTTTGGTAGGAAATGTCTTGAAAAGAAAATCGGCAGTGATGGCATCCAGGATAGCATCTCCGAGAAATTCCAGTCGTTCATTGTTGATCTTGATTCCCCGTAAGGATTCTTCTCCTGCTGATTTATGCAGGAATGCCAGCCGGTATAAAAAAATATTCCTCGGATAGAACCCAAAAATATTTTTTATCGCCTGGTAGAGGGGTTTTTCGCGGGAAAAGTAGTAACGAACCGGTGCAAATAAGTGGAATCTCAATGTGCCCCTATTCCTTGAATTTTCTGAAGATAATGGAAGCATTATGCCCGCCAAAACCAAACGTATTGGTCAGCGCGGCATTGATCACCCGCTGCTGAGCTTTGTTAAAGGTGAAGTTCAGCCGGCTGTCAATTTCCGGATCATCCGTAAAATGGTTGATGGTAGGCGGAACGATATCATTCTTTACAGCCAGGATAGCGGCAATGGATTCGATGGCACCCGCTGCGCCCAGGAGGTGGCCGGTCATCGATTTGGTGGAATTGATATTTATTTTATATGCCTGCTCCCCAAACAGCGACTGAATGGCTTTTGGTTCAACGATATCTCCCAGAGGGGTCGAAGTTCCATGGGTATTGATATGATCGATATCGGTAATGCTCAGCTCTGCATCTTCGAGGGCAGCACGCATGGCGAGAAGAGCACCTAAGCCTTCGGGATGAGGTTGTGTCATATGGAAGGCATCGCCTGATAAACCGGCGCCTGCAACTTCTGCATAGATCTTTGCACCACGGTTCAGGGCATGCTCCATTTCCTCGAAAATCACAACACCGGAACCTTCGCCGATCACAAACCCGTCCCGGTCCTTATCGAAGGGCCGCGATGCAGTTGCAGGGTCATCATTCCGTGTCGAAAGCGCATGCATACCATTGAAACCGCCCACGCCGGCAGGGTTCAATGCGGCTTCGGCTCCACCAGCAACAAAAGCATCGGCTTTGTTCAACCGGATGTAATTGAATGCATCGGCCAACCCGTTGGCAGAAGAAGCACATGCAGAAACCGTGGCAAAATTCGGTCCCCGGAATCCATATTTGATCGACACATGACCGGCATTAATATCCGAGATCATCTTTGGGATAAAGAAAGGATTGAAACGCGGAGTTCCATCTCCTTCCAGAAAATTCTTCACTTCACTGATCAGTGTATCGAGTCCGCCGATCCCGGAAGCCATGATCACTCCCACGCGGTTATGATCCAGCTTTTCCATATTGAATGCTGCATCCTTCACGGCTTCATCGGCAGCGATCAGGCCGAATTGGCTGTAAATATCATACTTCCTAGCCTCTTTCCTGTCAAAATAGTTCTCCGCATTAAAATTCTTGACTTCACAGGCAAATCGTGTCTTGAATTTGGAAGCATCAAACCGGGTGATGGGGCCTGCCCCGCTGACACCATTGATCAATCCTTTCCAGTATTCCTCTGCGGTATTGCCGATAGGGGTCAACGCCCCGATTCCGGTTACAACAACTCGACGTAGTTTCACGTGAATCAGGTTTAATGGTACATTATAAACAGGAATCCCTCCGATTGGGAGGGATTTAATTTCTTCTCAGGAATAAGTAAACAGCCCAAACCAGATATTCAACAGTAAATGTGAATCCCTTATTTGGTGTTGTTTTCAATGTAAGCAATAGCTTCACCGACAGTTCCGATCTTTTCGGCCTGGTCATCCGGAATGGCAATATCAAATTCCTTTTCGAATTCCATGATCAGTTCTACGGTATCGAGAGAGTCAGCGCCGAGATCATTTGTGAAACTTGCTTCAGGTGTGACTTCATTTTCGTCAACACCGAGCTTATCAACAATGATAGCTTTAACTTTTGTTGCAATGTCAGACATGGTTTTCCTTTTTTGGTTAAACGGACTGCAAAGAAATGCATTTTATCCATACAAACCTACAATATTTAAGATTTTTTAACATTTCGGAAAATCAATAATTTGATTTTCAAATGCTTAAAAACCGTCTGAACCCGGTTTGTTAATTTTTTGCCCAACATCCCGACCCAAAAATAATCACGGAAAAGATCCTATGCTTTCTTATTTTTGCAGGGAAGAATTCACGCTTATTGTACATGATCAAGATTGCCATTTTTGCTTCCGGCAGCGGCACAAATGCCCAACGGATCACGGAATATTTCCGTGAACGGTCCGCTCCCATAGCCGTTGACCTTATCCTTTCGAACAATCCGGATGCATTGGTACTGGAAAGAGCCAGGAACCTCGGCGTTTCCTGCGTTACCCTTTCCCGTCATGAATTCTATGAAAGTACCCGCATACCGGAACTCCTTAAAGAACACGCCATCGAATATGTGATCCTGGCCGGTTTTCTATGGTTGGTTCCTGATTTCCTTCTGAAAGCTTATCCCGGCAGGATCCTGAATATTCATCCCGCCCTGCTGCCCGGGTATGGAGGAAAGGGAATGTACGGGATGAAGGTTCATAAAGCCGTCATGTCCAATCAGGATAAAGAATCGGGTATTACAATCCACCTGGTCAACGAAAAGTATGATGAAGGGCAGATCCTTTTCCAGACGAAATGCAGGATTGAAGAAACCGACACCCCAGG
Source organism: Bacteroidales bacterium (assembly GCA_017882335.1). GTDB lineage: Bacteria > Bacteroidota > Bacteroidia > Bacteroidales > FEN-979 > FEN-979. Next base: position 15,474 of record JADGPR010000043.1, read on the forward strand.
GAGCCTGGCAGAAAAAATTCATGCCCTTGAATACCGGTATTTTCCCCAGGTGATTGAAAATTATATCCTGAAGGGGACGCCATACCAGAGGTGATGGAATATTGGACTGATCGCCGGCATTGCTGAAGGGTAATTACCTGAGGTGAAAATGATTTCATTTTAGCCTTTCCCGCAGTTTCTTCCCTTGTTCCTCAAATCCGGGTTTACCGATCAAGGCGAACATGTTTTTTTTGTAAGCCTCTACTCCGGGTTGGTCGAATGGGTTTACACCCAGAAGGTAGCCGCTCAGGGCACAAGAAAATTCGAAGAAATAGATCAACTCTCCCAGGATCTCTTCAGTCAATTCGGTGACCGAAATTCGGATGTTTGGAACGCCACCGTCGACATGGGCGAGCAGCGTGCCCATCTCTGCCATGTGATTGATTCCGGTTAGTCTTTTTCCCGCCAGGAAATTCAATCCATCGGGATCCTTCTCCATGAAGGGTACACGCAATTCCTTTCCTGAATTTTCAACTGACAGGATCGTCTCAAACATTAGCCTTGTTCCTTCCTGGATGTATTGTCCCATGGAATGAAGGTCGGTAGTAAACCCTACCCCGGCGGGGAAAATGCCCTTGTTCTCCTTGCCTTCACTCTCGCCATACAACTGCTTCCACCATTCAGTAAAGAAATAAAGATTGGGCAGGTAATTCACGAGGATCTCAACCGGTTTGCCCGATTGATACAATGCATTGCGGATGGCTGCATACCGGATGGCAGGATTTTTTTCCGGGTCAGCAGATGCAAGGCACTGTTCCATCATACTGCGTGCACCCCCGATCAGTTTTTCAATGTCAAGCCCTGCCACTGCTATGGGAAGAAGTCCCACGGGTGTAAGTACAGAATACCTTCCTCCTACATCATCAGGAATCACATAGGTGGGATATTTTTCTTCCTCTGCTAATTTTTTTAAGGCTCCGCGTTGCATATCGGTCACGGCATAAATCCTTCCTGCCGCTTCTTCTTTCCCGTATTTTTTTTCAAGATGTGCTTTGATGATACGAAATGCAATGGCAGGCTCGGTAGTGGTACCCGATTTTGAGATCACCGCCACACTGTAATCATATTGATCCAGGATCTCCATTAACCCGGCATGGTAATCTTCACTGAGATTCTCTCCTGCATAAAGGATAACCGGGTCTTTCCTGCCGGGAAGAAGGGGAAGAAACGGGTGGCTGAGGCAATCGATCACGGCCCTTGCGCCGAGGTAGGATCCACCGATGCCAATGACCACGAATAATTGCGATTGGGCACGTATTTTTTCCGCATCGACTTTAATCTTCCGAAGGATTGCGGAATCCGCCCCTGCCGGCAATTTCATCCAGCCGAGGAAATCATTCCCTTTTCCTGTCCCGTCTACCAAAACTTTATGGAGTGATTCCAGTTCCTTTTCATTTTGTTTCATCCCTTCCGGGCTGGAAAAGGAAACCGCTTTACTGATATCTATTTGCATGTGTATCATATTATTTTCTGAAGGAAGACGAAAGTACTATTTTGAGGGAAATGTACAAAAAAAATGTGTCCGCCAAGGCGGACACATCACTCAATCAATAAACAAACCTTTAAATCAGGTAATTCGCACAAACTCACATTAGCCAAAAAAGAACCACTGGTACTGCTTTTGAATTTTTCCAGTACAGCAAATATAGTCCGGAAATGGCGGTCCTACTGTTAAGGAATATTAATATACGTTAAAAATTGTTAAAAGCTCATTTCAAAATAGTGTACTTTTGTGAGAATGAACCGCAAGATCATCATTTTTACCATCATTGTGATGACCATTGCCCTGATCGGGCTGATGGGAATACAGATCTACTGGATCAAAAATGCATCGGCCGTGAAAGAGGCTAGCTTCCAGCGTACAGTCACTGAAGTCCTGGCCAAGGTGGTCAATAAAATTGAAAAACTGGAGAAGCGGAAAGCATCGGAGACGAATCCTTATGAAGGGATGCTGAACTTTAACCGCCACCTGCTCTATGAACGTTTTATCACCGAACCGCTGCTGGACTCATTGATCCTGCTTGAGCTGAACATCCGCGGTATCGACACCCGTTTCGAATTTGGCATTTACAACCCGGAAAGGGATTTATTCCTGCTCGAAAAGGATCCGGGTCTGCGTAAAAGCCTGATCGAAAAAGGATCCGCTGCCCGGCTATTTGTGAGCGATATCTACACTTCCCCGGAATATCTTCTTCTCTATTTTCCGCATGAAAAGCAATTTCTTCTTACAGAACTATGGGGAATGCTGCTGATCTCCATTATCCTTATCATCGTCATTGTTTATTCATTTACCTATACCATTACCACCATTTTCCACCAGAAAAAACTGTCGGAGATGAAAAATGATTTCATCAACAACATGACACATGAATTCAAGACCCCGATTTCCACGATCTCGCTGGCATGCGAAGCATTGAGCGATCGTGATATCGTGCGGTCGCCTGAGTTCACGGAAAATTATATCAACATCATCCTTGAAGAGAACAAGCGGCTGGCCACTATGGCCGAGAAGATCCTCCAGACAGCGGTGATCGAGAAAGGACAGTTGAAAATGAAGCGGGAACGCATCGACCTGCATGAAGTGATCACCGATGTCATTAAGAACATCCGCATCCAGGTGGAAATCAAAGACGGGGTGATCCGGAAACAATGTAAGGCAGCAAACCCGGTTCTTATAGGCGACAAAGTACATCTTACCAACCTCGTTTACAACCTCCTGGATAATGCCAACAAATATTCGCCCCGAAAACCCGTTATTACCGTCAGAACCGAGAACATTTCTAACGGAATTCTGCTGACAATCGAAGATCATGGCATCGGTATCAGTAAAGAAGAACAAAAGAAAATATTTGATAAATTGTACAGGGTTCCTACAGGAAACATCCAGGATGTGAGGGGATTTGGATTGGGACTCAGTTATGTCAAAGCCATTGTTGAGGAACATTACGGGAGGATCAGCCTTGAAAGCGAGATCAACAAAGGAACCACCTTTAAGGTTTTCCTTCCTTTTACAGAATGATTATTTATCTTACAAGATAACCAGGCCAATGGAAAGAAATCAGGCGCGCATTCTTCTTGCAGAAGACGACCGTAATCTCGGGAACATACTTAAGAATTTCCTGGATGCGAAAGGGTATTTAACAACACTTTGCATCAATGGTCAGGAGGCGATCGATGCTTTTCAAAAGAAAGAATTTGATTTTTGCATCCTCGACATTATGATGCCAGTCAGGGATGGTTTTTCTGTAGCAAAAGAGGTCCGTTCTTCGAATCCGAAGATCCCCATCATGTTTCTCACGGCGAAAACGTTGCAGGAAGACAAGTTGAAAGGATTTGAAACCGGTGCCGATGATTATCTTACCAAACCCTTCAGCATGGAGGAACTTCTGATGCGCCTGCAGGCGATCCTTCGCAGGACGGAAGAATCGGGCCGGAATGCGGAAAACGAGAACACCTATAAAATCGGCAGGTATTCCTTCGATTTCAACCGGCAGGTTTTAACCATCAAAGGAAAAGAAAAGAAACTTACCTCCAAGGAAGCCGGTCTCCTGCGCTTATTGTGCAGCAATGCGAACGAAACGCTCGAACGCAGCACGGCCCTGAATAAAATCTGGAGCGATGACAGCTATTTCAATGCCCGCAGCATGGATGTTTACATTGTTAAACTCAGGAAATATCTAAAAGAAGATCCCACTGTGGAGCTGATCAATGTTCACGGAATCGGGTTTAAGCTCGTTATGAACAATTAACCGCAAATGGCAAGGCTTTACATTGTACCAACACCCATCGGTAATCTTGAAGACATGACCCTCCGGGCCATCCGCATCCTGAAGGAAGCGGACCTGGTGCTGGCTGAAGATACGCGGAAAACCCTGATCCTTTTGAAACATTACGGAATAGAGAATAAATTGTCATCACATCATGCCTTTAACGAACACAAATCAGTTCATGCGGTCATCGAAAGGCTGAAGGGAGGATCCACGATTGCATTGGTAAGTGACGCCGGAACGCCCGGTATCTCCGACCCGGGCTTTCTGCTGGTACGGGAATGCCTTAAAGAAAACATCATTGTTGAATGCCTTCCCGGGCCTACTGCCCTGATCCCTGCCCTGGTGAATTCAGGCCTCCCCTGCGACCGTTTTGTCTTTGAAGGTTTCCTTCCGCATAAAAAGGGACGGCAGACAAGGTTATTAAAACTGGCAGAAGAAGATTCCACCCTGGTATTCTATGAATCACCACACCGCCTTGTAAAGACGTTGGAACAGTTGGCTGGTTCTTTCGGCCCTGCCCGCCTCGCCTCCGTATCACGGGAGTTGTCGAAGATCCATGAAGAAAACGCAAGGGGAACATTGGAGGAACTGGGAAACCATTTCAGGGGTAAGACTGTCAAAGGCGAGATCGTGATCGTGGTGGAAGGGAAAAAATCATCGAGCCGGTTGGAAATCCGCTTGATTAATCCACCATCAGGTTGCAACCCCGCAGATCGCTGAAGTCGAACCTTCCAAGCATTTCAAAGGTACCGTCGCCGTTTATTTTTCCAAGATCCTGGAGGGCGAGGAAAGAACAGGAATTGAAATTGGCAAGGTCGATGATGTTGATGCCGCCTGTCTTTCCTTCAGGAAGCAGGCTGAGGGGATCGTTTGTGTCGCGCACCAGCACTTTCATCCAGGGCGGTGTTTTAAAATGCCCGTTTTCCTGTGCATAGGCCTGGGAAAGAAGTTCGGTCATCCCATATTCAGAATGAATGGTTTTGCACCGGAACTGTTGTGAAAGGAATGCATGCAATTCTTCCCTGATCATCTCTTTTCTTTTACCCTTCATACCACCGGTTTCCATAATAGCAATACCCGGTAATGCCATGGGAAACTTCTCTGCAAAATCGATCAGGGCATAGCTGAGGCCGATCAGTAACGTTCGCTTTCCGGAGGATCCACGTTCCTTAAGCAGCGTTGCCAGTACTTCGTGGCGATCAAGATAAAAGCCGGAAGCCTCCGACCTGCTTTTCAGGATCCATTTGCTGATCATATAGATGAGGGAGGAATCCGGATTCTGTTTCGGATTTGGAGTCAGTGCAAAAATATCGTAAGCTTTAATTAATCCGTAAAATCCCTCAAATCCTTTCACCAGGGATTCATCGTAAACCGAAAGGTCAGTTACCAGATGACGACTACGTGGTGTTGTGGTTTCGACAGGCTCAACCACCACACCGATCCCTAAGTTATTCAAAGACAATTGCCCGGTGGTTGAGCCTGTCGAAACCACCGCGCTGGTAGTCCCGCTGCTCAGGAATATCTTTTCAGGTAAAGAAGTTCCTGAAACTACCGGATGCGTTTTGAAGAACGATACCGGCAGAAAAGGGATCTGTGAATAATGGGCTATTTTTTCCGGAGCGACTCCAATAGCATCGGCATACCTCCTGTAAATTTCATTCCTTTCAAACTGAAAACGAAAAATATCCAGGGTCGTGGCATTAAAATCACCTTCATTCAAGTGTTCGAAAATCCTGTTTTTAAACTCCATCTTTCTTTTTACTGATCTGATCCTGAACGAAAAAATCGTACTTTTATAGTCGGAATCTGATTTGAGTTCATGCAAAGGTAAGATTTCGGGAAGATAATATCTTGAACAGGGTCAATCATGAAAAAGCAGCCGATCTTATTTCTTTTCTTTCTTGGAGCATTTCTCGCGGTTTTCAGCGGGTGTATGAAGAAGCAGAGTTATCCTGACACACCGGCAATTTCCTTTCTCGGTCTTGAACTGATCTACGACACTGCCCAGGTTGTGAGAACAGGTATTCTGTCGATCTCATACCAGGATGGAAACGGGGACATCGGCCTGAACCCACCCGACACGTTCCCTCCCTATCAGCGGAACGGGCCTTATTACTATAATTATGTATTCACCTATTTTGAAAAGCAGAACGGTGTTTTCAAACAGGTTGATCTGCTGATCCCATTCAGCCTGAGAATTCCGGTATTAACCCCCAATGACCCCAACAAAGCAATCAAGGGGTTTATCTTGGATACCATCGGCCTCTATCCGCCGCCGCTTCATGACACCATCAAATTCGAAGCATTTATTTACGACCGTGCCTTAAACAAGAGTAACGTGATCACTACGCCTGAAATCATCCTGAGGAGGAAGTAGGACAGATGGAACGTGTTTACGCGAACAGGAAATTTATTGTCATCGGGCTTTTTCTCGTGATCGGGTTGGCGTATGTAATCCGGCTGTTTTTCATCCAGATCGTAGCCGATAAATACGTGCTCTCTGCCAATAACAATGTGCTTCGGTACATCACACAGTATCCTGCCAGGGGCCTGGTTTACGACCGTTATGGCAAGTTGCTTGTTTACAATGAAGCCGCCTACGACCTGATGGTCATTCCCAAACAGGTGAAAAATGTCGATACTGCCGAGTTGTGCCGCTTACTCGAGATTGAGAAGAAAGACTTTGTTGAACGGGTTGAAAAAGCACGGAATTATTCTCCTTATCGCCCTTCCATTTTTGAATCTCAGATCACCCGCGAAAATTATGGTTACCTCGAAGAAAAGATGTTCCGTTTCCCGGGATTTTTTGTTCAACCTCGTACACTTCGTAAATATACTTATCCCATTGCCGCTCATACCTTCGGATACATCGGGGAAGCCGGCCCGGAGGTCATTGAAATCAACCCTTATTATAAATCGGGAGATTATATCGGAATCAGCGGTGTTGAAAAATCCTATGAAGAGCAACTCCGTGGGAAAAAGGGAATGAAGATCCGGGTTGTGGATGTGCTGAACCGCGACAAAGGCAGCTTCCAGGGTGGTAAATACGATACGATTGCCTATACCGGCACCGACCTTTATTCCTCGCTCGATGCCGATTTGCAAGCCTATGGTGAACAGCTAATGGCCGGTAAAAAAGGCAGCATCGTAGCCATTGAACCTTCCACCGGGGAAATCCTTTGTATAATTACGAGTCCTTCGTATGATCCGAATCTCCTCGTTGGAAGAATCCGGAGAACCAACTATACCAAACTTCTCGAAGATTCCATCATGGTTCCTCTTTTCAACCGGGCATTGATGGCCAGCTATCCCCCCGGATCGACGTTTAAAGTGGTAGATGCCCTGGTAGGGCAGCAGGTTGGAGTGCTGACGCCGGAAACACGATACTTCTGCCCGGGCGGATTTCCCCTGGGAAACGGTAAGAAAGTGGCCTGTCATAGTCACTTCTCCCCGCTCGACTTGCGTCAGTCCATCCAGCATTCCTGCAATACGTATTATTGCCGTGTGTTCAAGTCGATCATCGACAAACGGCCCTTCACTTCAACCCGTGCCGGATATGAAATCTGGAGAAACCTTGTGATGAGCCTTGGCTTCGGGCATAAATTCGGGATCGACATTCCCGGTGAACTGAATGGGAACATTCCATCTTCTAATTATTACGACCGGTACCATGGAAAAAACCGATGGACCTCGATGGCGATCATCTCCCTGGGAATCGGCCAGGGCGAGATCGGGATCACCCCGCTTCAGATGGCCAATCTTGCTGCCCTCATCTCCAACCGGGGGTTCTATTACACCCCACACATCATAAAAGCCATCGGGAAAAAAGATAACCTGAACAAGGAATTCCTGGTAAAGCATGTCTGCGGCATCGATCCGCAATATTTTCCCATCGTAGTTGAAGCCATGCATGATGTAATGGAGGCAGGAGGCACAGGATTTGCGTCGAGGGTCGATGGAATTGAGATCTGTGGAAAGACCGGAACTGCGCAAAATCCGCATGGGAAAAATCACTCCATCTTCATCTCATTTGCACCAAAAGACAATCCCCGGATCGCCGTTGCCGTAGTGGTCGAAAACGCGGGGTTTGGAGCTACCTATGCCGCCCCGATCGCTACTCTGATGATCGAAAAATATATCAACAGGGAAGTCAAGAGGAAGGATGTCGAACAAAGTATGATCAGTGGAAACCTGTTGAACAAGGGAAAAGTTATCGACCAATGAGAGAACGTCACAGTGTATTTGAACACATCGACTGGTGGTTGGTTATTATCTTCCTGCTTCTCGTTGTCATGGGCTGGCTCAATATCTATGCAGCCGTTTATGATGAGAACCATGGTAGCATTGTCGACATGCACGTGAAATACGGGAAACAAATGGCCTGGATTCTCGCCGGTCTGTTTCTTGGATTGATTGTCCTTCTGATCGATGGAAAATTTTTCTCCCAGTTTGCTTACCTGATCTATATTTTTTGCATCCTGTTATTGATCGCCGTTATTTTTACCGGGAAAGAGATCTCAGGCTCAAAGTCCTGGTTTCAGTTTGCAGGCATTGCTTTGCAGCCCGGCGAGTTTGCCAAGATGGGAACAGCCCTGGCGCTGGCAAAATTCCTGAGCAAGAATGAAACGGATATCCGGAAAAGAAAAGAGCTTTTTGTTGCGATCTGCCTCATCCTTTTTCCATCGGTTCTCATTTTCCTGGAGCACGATACCGGATCAGCCATCGTCTTCTTTTCGTTCATCTTTGTCCTTTACAGGGCAGGGCTGTCAGAGAAACTGGTTATTGGGTTTGTCCTGGTTCCATTGCTGGCAGTCCTTTCCCTGCTAATTAACAAATTCATTATCCTCGGTTTTCTTTTTATCATTGCACTGTTTTTCTTTCTATATTCAAAACGAAAGATCCGAAACATCATTCTTATTTCACTGGTTTATCTTGGATCTGCAGGTTTTGTTTTTTCGGTGGATTATGCCGTCAACCACATTCTTGAACCGCACCAGCGGGTACGTGTGAATGTGCTGATCGGAAAGGAAATTGACCTGAAAGGAGCAGGTTACAATGTGAACCAGTCGCTCATTGCCATTGGTTCGGGAGGCGCCTGGGGAAAAGGATTTCTAAAGGGGACACAGACCAAGTATAATTTTGTTCCGGAGCAAAGTACCGATTTTATCTTTTGCACCGTAGGGGAAGAATGGGGATTTGCAGGGAGTTTTGTCGTGGTAGGGCTCTTCATCGCTTTACTCATCCGGATCATCCTTGTGGCAGAAAGGCAGCGGTCCAGGTTCAGCCGGTTTTATGGTTATGGTGTTGCCTCCATTATCTTCTTTCATTTCATGATAAACATTGGGATGACACTCAGCCTGATCCCCGTGATCGGAATCCCCCTGCCATTCTTCAGCTATGGGGGATCTTCACTCTGGGCTTTCACGCTCCTGTTGTTTATTTTTATCCGCCAGGATTCTTACCGGTATGAGTTACTGTAATGATCCCAATTATCTTCAGGTAAGACATTGAAATTTTAACATCTGTGAGATCTAAACTGGTTCTCCTTCTTGCAACGTAACTCTGTTTCTTCTGATCACATAAATTTTATAGCCTCCATAGGCTATACCCAAGGCAATCAAAATAACCATTCCATCATCAATGGGCGCTCCGACAGGAGTTCCACCTCCACTAACCGGATTTCCTCCAGGAGACGGTGGGCCTGGGGGATCAGCAAAAACACCTGAAATAAAAAACGGCATGAGAATCAATTGTGCAACAAAAAACATCCTTTGTAGTAACTTTTTCATAATGTATTATCTTTCTCTATGTATATTAAAACCCTTTCCTTTGCAAAGACCTGGTTCCGGATGAATCGTGTTACCGGCTGATAAATACTTTCTTTGAATAAGCCGATTCACTAGTTACAACTTTCACCACATAATATCCTGTGCTCAGGTCAGGAGATATTTTTGTAATTTCAGTTCCTGAAAGATTTCCCTGGAATTGTTCCTTCCCGATGGGATCAAAAATGAAAACCTGTCCCTTCGTATTAGCTGTTGAGTTTGATTTGATAAATACTGCATCCCCGAATGAATAGATCTGAACAGTCTCACTTGCCTGAATATCATTTGTCCCAAAGGGTGCGAGTCCAAAAATGACCAGGAAACGGTTGGCATTATCCAAGGTATCGGCAGTAAAAGTATATTCCGGGTTGACCTTAAGATTCCGGGAAATACTTGTTTTCAGGTCATAAAGTGTGATGAATACGTTCCCTCCGAATGTATTCAGTTCACTGGCCCTGATGGTATAGGTTCCCGGCATTCCCACTTTGAATCCAACCGAAACAGTAAGGTTATTGGTAATCTGGGGTAGTGCATTTATGCTCAGGACGTCATTGTTGACAACAGAATAAATCCGTGGAGAGGCCGCGGATCCATTATAGAACAATGCATCGTAATTATCATACGATGAAGTAGCATCGGGATTGAACAAAATGACAGTCTCATGGTTATAACCATTACCACTGGCCTCAAGCCGAAGGATATTCGTGGTAGGTTCTATTGTCGCACTCTTGTAATAGCCCTGGGTGCTGTGAACCCTGACGTTATTATCCATGTTTACCGTCGTGGTTGCTGTGCAGTGGAGAAAAAATCCTTGTTCTGCAGGAATATAGCGGCTTCCTCCGTTTGCACTTACGCCTCCCCTTACATGAGAGGCAAAGTTTCCCTTATACTTTCCACCGGTGTTCCATATGTAGACTGTCGTCTGGGCATTGCCAAAGGTCCAGCCGCTTTCTGCATCAAAGTCGATTGCACAAGGATAAGGATTTCCCAAAAGATTCCAGCCGTTATCTCCGGGGAAATAGAGTGGATTACCGGAAGTGATCCAACTCCTGGTGAGTTTAAAGCTTTGATTTCCGTTGTTGAGTGATCCTTTGAAAACATCTGTTTTGGCTCCGGAAACCCATGCCCATGCTTCATATCCCTGCATCGGGGTCAATGCTATGGTTGTAGGAATGATGTAAGAAAAGGAATTGGTTGTCTCATCATACGATAAAAGATAATCGTCAAGGAATGTCCCTGAAACCCCATTTGAAATGGGCGAAGAAACAAGGTGCCACAGGTTTATTTCTGTCCCGCTGGTGCTTCCGGTAAGGTAAAGTTCCACATTGGAATTGGCAGCCACACTTACCGAACTGCCGGCATTAGCATCCACAACCAACGAACCCGTTCCGCTTGCAGTGGATTTAATGGTCAGAAAGCCGTTTTTTGCATCCGAAACGATTAATTTCCCTCCACCTGCAACGGTCACATACGAATTTGGCTGGATGATCATTCCCTGCCCAAAGAGAAGGGTAGTATAGAAAACCAGGAAGCAGGACAGTATTATTATTTTTGTTTTCATCCGTTAATAATTTTATTGGTCAACTGTCATTCCCGCTAAATGCCGCAGGATACCTGATATAATCATTCACCTTTGAATGAATAAGATTATTGGTGGAACAATTCAATTGCTATACTTATAAAATAGACTATTTTGTAGTAGGGGTATGGCTTCCAATAGTATTGATCTCATAAAGAACATCAAATCCGATGAGGGAAACTGGATCGGGATAGGTATCACTTACGTTGGATCCATCCCTGTATATACGACAAACCAGGATGCTGGAAATGGTTTTACCGGTTGCAGCGATTCCGTCTGAAATACCCGTCTGAAAATTGGACATCTCATGTTGCCATGCAGTGCCGATAGCAGGTGTACTTACCTTTATGGTTGAAGAAAGACCATAAACCTCTCCAATATTCTGCCATATATAATCCATTTTCCAGACCACATTTCCGGTACCATTGGTGCTTGGAGTCCAATGCACATGGGGGTAAATTCTTGAGCCTTGATTCCATCCATGAGGAAGTTGCAATTCGTAATAAAGGCATTTATCCGATGTGCCATGGCTGAACGACCATTCAAAGAGCGGACCGTTTCCGGTAAATTGCATCATCGCAGGAGAACCCGTTCCTATTGCAGAACCCGAACCCCTCAGTTCATCCCAGGTTGTTGCGGCTCCGTTAAATACAACCGTACCGTCGTTCTCGATCGTTGTATTGTCAGTTGCAATATTGGAACCGCCGAGAATGATATTCTTTCCTGTTTCTTTATTGATAATAAAACCATTCTGGTACCCGTCAATGCCCAACTGAAAACCATCACCTGCGGTTTCGCCGGTAAGTTGGTTTGACATCTGGATCAATGTATTTGATCCCTTTGTCTCTTTGTGAACCTGTAAAGGATTAGCCGGAGTAATGCCACCACTTTTATCCGTAATACCTACATTTTGTGCATTTAAAAGGTTCGTAAACCCTGAAAATGCAAAAAACACGACGAAAAAACATAAATTTC
>JADGPR010000094.1 GCA_017882335.1 Bacteroidales bacterium
AATATGAGGTAAAATGGGAGAAAAAGATCAACGGAAAGGATGATGATTATGCTCCGGCATATGCAGACAAGACGCATAATTCGATCATCTTCACTTCCGACCGGGATGCCGCCACAGGAAAGGATGTTGATAACTGGACAGGCAAAAAATTCTCCGACCTTTTCCTTGCCCGTAAAGACCGCAAAGGCGACTGGAACACACCCATTCCTGCCGATGCAACCGAGACACTCAATACCAAGGCAAATGATGGTGTTGCAAGGTTCAACAGCGGATTCAGAACAATGTATTTTACCCGCTGCTGGAACGAGCCCAAAAAGAAAAACGGTTGTGCCATTTTCAAGGTCAGCCGTGCCGGAAACACTTCCTGGGGCGATCCGGAAAAGCTCGACCTCGCAGGTGACAGCTCTACCGTGATCGGGCATCCGTCCATGACCTCCGATGAAAACATCCTCTATTTCTCTGCTGATCTTCCGGGAGGATTTGGAGGAAAAGATATCTGGATGGTTTCCCGCAAAGGAAAAACAACAAAAGGAGGCTATAGCCGGCCTGAAAACCTCGGGCCCGAGATCAATACCCCCGGGGATGAGCTATTTCCTTTTATCCGCGAAGACAGCACCCTCTATTTTTCTTCCAACGGCCAACCGGGAATGGGAGGCCAGGATATCTTCCGTTCAGTCAGGGTGAATGGAAAATGGACAAGACCGGAAAACATGAAGTACCCGATCAACTCACCAGCTGATGATTTCGGGATTGTGTTCAACCCCGATGAACCTGAAGAGGGGTATTTCAGTTCCAACCGTCCCGGCGGCAAAGGCGGAGATGACATCTACTCATTCGTTGTTCCACCCTTATTGTTTACCCTCGAAGGAGCCGTGACCGACGACCGGACACTGCAACCTATTCAGGGTGCACTTGTCAAACTGAACGGTACCAATGGAAAAACTTTACAGTACAATACAGATGACAAAGGAAAATACAGCTTTAACAAAAACCAGATCGCTCCCAATACCACCTTCGAGATCCTCGTTATAAAAAAAGATTATTTTAATGAGAAAGGAAAGGAAACCACTGTCGGACTTGAAAAGAGCAAGGATCTTACACGTAATTTCATTCTGAAGCCCATCCCTAAAAAACCGGTCGTGCTGCCCGATATCCTCTATGATCTCGACAAGTACGATCTCAAGCCACAATTCCAGGATTCACTGCAGGGGCTGATTGCTACTCTCGATGCCAATGAGAACATCGTCATCGAACTTGCTTCCCACACCGACTCCCGCGGATCAGAGGAACGGAACGACATTCTCTCGCAACGGCGTGCCCAATCGGTCGTCGACTATCTTATCTCCCGTGGTATTGACCCCGACCGGCTCACGGCAAAAGGCTATGGAAAGAGGGTTCCGAGGGTACTTATGAAAGACATCACTAAGGATGGCTTTCTGTTCAAGACCGGGTCCGTTCTCACCGATTCTGTGATCAATTCGTTTCAGACCACGGCTGAAAAAGAGGCCGCCCATGCCCTCAACCGCCGTACCGAATTCAGCATTGTACGAAACGACTTCATTCCAAAACAGATGATCTCAAAGACGGTTGCACCCAAGATCGAAGTGGTGGAGAACCCGGAAGAAAATTCGCTGACATTTACCGCAACCCGCGACGGCTTCCAGGCAAGTTGTTTTGTGAACGGAATGACAACACAGTTCGAGTTTAATAAACTCCAGAAAGAATTCTTCATCTCTCCCGATGCAACCATGAAACTGCTGAAAGATGGTTCGATCGATAAAACGGACTTCAAGGGGGATCCGAACAAGATCCTGGGTGCCGGAACTGTTGCCGATAAGTCAGTATTAACGATCAAAGAAATGAGGGTTGGCAAAAATGTCGTAAAGAACATTGAAGCAACTGTGAATTACAAGGCAAAGCAGGATATCGTCTTTGGCGATAACACGCTGGTGAAATTCGGCGTTTACACCATCGATGATAAAGAAAACAAAGTGATCTTTACCAAATAGTCCTTTTCCCAGAACCTATCAGATGACGGATACATCTCGTTACGGGCAGAGAGGCGTTTCTTCTTCGAAAGAAGATGTCCATTCTGCCATACGCGATATTGACAAAGGGCTGTTCCCAAAAGCTTTCTGTAAAATCATCCCGGATATCACCGGAAATGACCCGGAATATTGCAGTGTCATGCATGCCGATGGAGCCGGAACCAAATCTTCTCTTGCTTACCTCTATTGGAAAGAAACCGGTGACCTTTCCGTTTGGAAAGGTATTGCACAGGATGCGATCGTTATGAACCTCGATGACCTGCTGTGTATTGGTGCCACGGACAATATTTTACTCTCCTCCACCATTGGCCGGAACAAAAGGCTCATCCCCGGGGAAGTGATCGGCGAACTTATCCGGGGAACGGATGAATTTCTCGGTTCGATGCGGAAATGGGGGATCGGCATCCATTCAACAGGAGGAGAAACTGCAGATATTGGAGACTTGGTGCGCACGATCATTGTTGACACATCGGTATTTGCCCGGATGAAACGCTCCGAAGTGATCAACAATGCCAATATCGTTGCAGGGGATGTGATCGTGGGATTTGCTTCATCAGGACAGGCAACATACGAGAATTCCTATAACAGTGGGATGGGTAGCAACGGGCTGACCTCCGCCCGACATGATGTGCTGGATCATTTCTACGCTCAAAAATACCCGGAAAGTTTCGATGATGGTATTCCGCCGGAATTGACGTATACTGGAAATAAAAGGCTTACGGACCGGGTTGAAATTCCGGGGATGGATGTTGGGAAGATAATCCTCTCTCCTACCCGTACCTATGCACCGGTGGTAAAGAATATCCTTGACGAACATCGTTTGCATATTCATGGAATGGTGCATTGCAGCGGCGGCGGACAAACCAAGGTGCTTCATTTTATCGAAAAGCTGCATGTCATCAAAGATGCTCTTTTCCAGGTTCCACTGTTGTTTAAGATGATACAATCCGAATCCCGAACCCCATGGGAGGAAATGTACAAGGTTTTCAACATGGGCCAAAGGATGGAAATCTATCTTCCGGAAAAATTCGCCGAAAGCATTATTGCCATCTCAAAGCAATTCAATGTGGATGCCAAGATCATCGGCCATTGTGAACCTTCAGCAGAAAAACTTCTGACCATTCAGACGGAAACCGGAAGCTTTACGTATAAGTAGATATTCGTTTTTCGCTATTCGCTTTTCGTTTTACGATTTTCAATTATCCATCCTCCATCTTCCATCCTCAATTTCAGACCTCAGACCTCTGACCTCTGACTTCCGTCATCAGAATTTTTCTTAACTTTGCCGTCAATTCAGGAGACAGAATGTTAGACAAATTAGAAGCTATAAAACTCAAATACGATGAGATCGAACACCAGATGTCGGATCCTGATGTGATGAGCGACATGAAGCGGTATATCAAGCTGAGTAAAGATCATAAGTCGCTGCAAGCGGTCATGGAAGCCTATGAGAAATATAAAAATATCCTGGCCAACATCGATCACGCAAAGAATATCATACACAATGAGAAGGATGAAGAGTTCAGGGCATTGGCAAAAGAGGAACTCGACACCATCACTCATCAAAGGAATCAGCTGGAAGACGATATCCGGCTGTTGCTGGTACCGGTGGATCCGGAAGATGAGAAGAATGCCGTGGTGGAAATCCGTGCCGGTACCGGCGGAGATGAAGCCAGTATCTTTGCCGGAGACCTTTATCGCATGTACAACAAATTCTGTGAGAACCGTGGATGGAAAGTGGAGTTGGTAGATTTTCAGGATGGAACCGCCGGAGGCTTCAAGGAAATCATTTTTAACGTGA
This sequence comes from Bacteroidales bacterium, assembly GCA_017882335.1. Classification (GTDB taxonomy): domain Bacteria; phylum Bacteroidota; class Bacteroidia; order Bacteroidales; family FEN-979; genus FEN-979. The sequence goes on from JADGPR010000094.1 coordinate 3,850, forward strand.
TCGGCGATGGTGTTTATGGGAAGATGAAATATGAATCGGGCGTGCACCGCGTGCAACGTGTTCCGCAGACGGAAACGCAGGGGCGTGTCCATACCTCCGCTGCCACTGTGGCCGTGCTGCCGGAAGCAGATGAATTTGATGTCGAAATCAAACAATCTGATATAAGGAAAGACACCTTCTGTTCTTCAGGTCCGGGCGGACAATCTGTGAATACAACCTATTCGGCTATCCGCCTGACGCACATACCAACGGGTATCGTGGCGAGTTGCCAGGATGAGAAATCACAGATCAAGAATTTCGAAAAGGCGATGAAGGTGCTTCGTACCCGTTTATATGAGATGGAACACCAGAAATACTTAGATGAGATCTCGAAAAAAAGAAAAACGATGGTTTCTACCGGCGACCGTTCTGCCAAGATCAGGACTTACAACTATCCGCAAAGCCGTGTTACCGATCACCGCATTAACCTGACGCTCTACAACCTGCCGGTCATCATGGATGGAGATGTGCAGCCCCTGATCGAGGCTCTGCAACTGGCTGAGAACGCCGAAAGGATGAAGGAAGCAGTGAGCTAATTGATAATTGATAATTGATAATGGATAATTGATAATGGAAAATTAATTATGCTTAGAGCTGAACTCATTTCCCTCATCCAAAAAAAAAGATCATTTCTCTGTATCGGACTCGATACTGATCTTTCTAAAATTCCTCAACATCTTCTTACGGCTGAAGATCCGGCATTTGAATTCAACAAACAGATCATCGATGCAACGAACGACCTTGCCGTTGCTTATAAACCCAACCTTGCTTTCTACGAATGCAACGGGGTTAGAGGATGGCAGAGCCTTGCAAAGACGATTCAATACCTGAAAAAATTCGAGGTGTTTACCATTGCAGATGCAAAGCGGGGAGATATCGGGAATACCTCCACTCAGTATGCAAAGGCATTTTTCAACCCCGATCAATCGGGACTTGATTTTGATGCAGTAACCGTTGCGCCTTATATGGGGGAAGATTCGGTAAAACCTTTTCTTGAATTCAGCGGAAAATGGGTTGTTTTGCTCGCGCTTACATCCAATAAAGGCGCTGAAGACTTCCAGTTCTTTTCATCCGAAGGAAAAAAACTATTCGAACAGGTCCTTACTCAATCAAAGACTTGGGGAAGCGAGGAAAATATGATGTTTGTGGTTGGCGCCACCAAGGCAGAGATGCTATCCACCATCCGCAAAATAGTTCCGGATCATTTCCTTCTCGTTCCCGGTGTGGGCGCACAGGGCGGGAGTTTACAGGAAGTGGCAAAATACGGATTGACAAAAGATTGTGGACTCCTGGTGAATTCATCCCGGAATATTATTTATGCCTCGAAAGAAAAGGATTTCGCAGAAAAAGCACGGGAAGAAGCGTTGAAGGTTCAGCAGGAGATGGAAGTTTTGCTGAGTTCGCTAAACTCCTGATTATTCTAAAACCGTAATCCATCTCATCCCCCGGCCTCTTGTATTTCAAATATTTCACCTCATCCCCCAACCCCTTCTCCTGAAGGAGAAGGGGAGCAATCGTAAATTCCCTCTCCTCCAGGAGAGGGTTAGGGTGAGGTGAATTCTTCCCCTTTAATTGTAGAATAAAATTTCACTAACTTTACTTTATGGTTTTTATACGAAGAACAAGGGAATACTTGCTTCATCTTGGGGCCAAAGAGGAGCAGTTTCATACCGCACGTTCACTGCGTCACAAAATGACCGAAGCCGAAGCAGTATTATGGAACAAACTTAAAGACCGTAAAATGAATGGTCTGAAATTTCGCAGACAACATCCGATTCATTATTACATTGCTGATTTCTATTGTCACGAGAAGAAATTGATTATTGAAGTAGACGGAGGGATTCACAAAGATAAGGCCCTCAGGGAACATGATGAAAATCGTTCAGCTGAGTTCGAAAGGTTAGGGATTAAGGTTATCAGGATTACGAATGAACAGGTGCTGAATTCTTTGGGTGCAGTAATTGAAAAAATTAAACGAATAATTAGTGATGATATGGCTTGATCTTCCTACAAATACAGCCTAAACCCCAAATACCATTAATCTTAGAAATTTTTACCTCATCCCCCGACCCCTTCTCCTGAAGGAGAAGGGGTGGTAGCGACGAATTCCCTCTCCTTTAGGAGAGGGTCAGGGTGAGGTGGAAAAATTTTCAAACAAGAAAGGGTGATGTGGAATCCTGATTATTCTAAAACCGTAATCCATCCGTATTTATCTGGTTCCAGTCCTTCCTGTATCCCTTTGAGCTTGTTGTATAGCTTCTCGGAAATCGGGCCTGCCTTCCCATTCTTACAGTAGATGTATTCCTTTCCCGTCTCCCTGTCCACAATCTTGCAGATCGGAGAGATAACAGCTGCGGTTCCGCAGGCGCCTACTTCTTCGAATTCGGCCAATTCCTCGACCGGGATTTGACGTTTCTCAACCTTCATCCCCATCTCTTCAGCAATAACCCTTAACGACATATTCGTAATGGACGGAAGGATGGATACCGAATCGGGCGTTACATAAGTGTTGTTCTTGATACCGAAGAAATTGGCAGGGCCTGCTTCGTCGATGTATTTTTTTTCTTTTGCATCCAGGAAGATAGCAGAAGCATAACCCTCCTGGTGGGCACGGTCACCGGCGCGAAGACTGGCAGCATAATTTCCACCGACCTTGATGCTCCCGGTACCCAGCGGCGCTGCACGGTCAAAATCCTTAACGATCTGCATCCTGACAGGACTGAATCCTTCTTTAAAATAAGGACCTACAGGGCCGACGAAGATGAGAAACATGTATTCCTTTGCTGGGCTCACACCAACCTGGGCGCCAGTGCCGATGAGCAACGGGCGAATATATAAGGAAGCTCCATGCCCGTGAGGCGGGATATGCTTGATGTTCAGCTTGACAGCCTTAATTACGGCCTCACGGAACAATTCGGCAGGAATCTCCGGCATCATCAGGCCGAGAGCAGAACGGTTCATCCTTTTCCCGTTCTCATCCAGGCGGAAGATGCGGATCTTTCCATCTATCCCGGTAAATGCTTTCATCCCTTCAAAAGCCTCCTGGCCATAATGAAGACAGGTTGCAGCAATATGCAGGGTAATGTATTCCGAATCGGAGACCTCCAACTTGCCCCATTTTCCATTGATATAGGAACAGCGTATGTTGTAGTCGGTTTTGAAATAACCGAATAGTAGACCTTTCCAATCAATTGCGCTCATATATTCTTCGTGTTAAGTTTGTTATCAGTATGATCAGTTGAAAGACCCTGTAAAATTAGAACTTTTATTTTTATGCAGAGAAGAAATGTGAAGAAAAAATCATTCCACATTTCCCGTCATTTTGGCAGTATTCTCAGCTATGGCACTTGCTTTGACATGCGCCTGCCGTTCTTAACTCAAATTTTCATAAAACCATGCAAAAAGGGAAGATCAATGTCCAAACGGAAAATATTTTTCCGATCATCAAAAAATTCCTCTATTCCGATCATGAAATATTCCTCAGGGAACTTATCTCCAATGCCGTTGATGCCACGCAAAAATTAAAGACCCTTGCATCACTCGGGAAGTATAATGGCGACCTAAGCGATATCACCATTGAGGTTTCCATAGATAAAAAGAAAAAGACCCTTACTGTAAAAGACAAAGGGATTGGCATGACAGCCGATGAGGTTGACAAATACATCAACCAGATCGCTTTTTCAAGTGCGGAAGAGTTTGTGAAGAAATTTAAAACGAAATCAGAATCCGAACTGAATGCCCTGATCGGACATTTCGGACTGGGATTTTATTCTAGTTTCATGGTCTCCGACAAAGTGGAGATCTTTTCCAAGACCTATAAAAAAGGTGGAGAGACCAAAGCCGTGCGTTGGGAATGTGACGGAAGCCCGGAATACACTATGGAAGAATGCGACAAGAAAGACCATGGAACCGAAGTAGTAGTCCATGTGTCAGAGGAATCGAAAGAATACCTGGAAGAATTTAAAATCCTGGAATTGCTCAAGAAATACTGCAAATTCCTGCCTGTCCCCATCCGTTTCGGAACCGAGAAGCACTGGGAAAAAGTGGAGGGAGAGAAAGATGCAGACGGGAAAGACAAGGAAGTTGAAATTGAAAAGCCCAGGATTATCAACAATACCAATCCTCTCTGGAAACAAAAACCGGTCGACCTTACGGATGATCAGTACAAAGAATTCTACCGGGAACTTTATCCCTACAATTTCGACGAACCCTTGTTCCAGATCCATCTGAATGTGGATTATCCTTTCAACCTTACCGGTATCCTCTATTTTCCGAAGGTGAAAAAAGCATTTGAAGTCCAAAAGGACAAGATCCAGTTGTATAGCAACCAGGTATTC
>JADGPR010000095.1 GCA_017882335.1 Bacteroidales bacterium
GGGTACCTTTCAGGATCACTCTTACCAGGTTTGCAGAACCATATTGGTTTTTCAGAATGCTGATCTTCCCCTTAAAATTGTCTTCCAGGAAACCCGTGATAAGATCTTCGCCATTTTTTCCCGGGATTGAACTAATGAAAAGGAACCCGTAAGACGAATGGGTTACCATTGTCATGGCCAGGTAGAGTGGGTATTTTTTTGTTACCTGGACCAGTTTGGTATTAGTCTTTAGAAGGGAATCAACTTTCCGGATATCATTTTTAACGGAAGAGAAGTAGGGAATTACCGTTAATTCTTTCCAGAGAAGGTTCTGGCTGAACAGGTCCTGTGAAAGTTCAGAAGGTCTATTCAACTGGATGATCAGGGCGGTATTTTCCGAGATTGCTTTCAGCGGTGACTCGTTTTGCCCCGGAAGCTTCTGATAGAGCACCCAGCAGAGGTATCCAAGGCCAGTAATCAGGATGATAATGCTGAGAATGATGACGCTCAGTTTGAAATGCCGCATGAAACCGGTTTCTGAAAAAGTAAAAGATCAAAAGTAGATGTAAATTGAAAGCAATCAGGAAAAATCTCCTGAATATAGTTAACAATATGATGTTAATTATGAATTATGAAGCTTGAATTATGTTGATATTATTTCAAACAAAGTAATTTGTTTTAATTCAAGTAATCTCATAATTCAAATTTCAAACTCATAATTTATAATCAATTGGAAGCCGGAGTTGTCCGAAAAGATTATAGCTTTTGCGATGATAGGGTGAGATGCCAAATTCAAACAAACCTTCCCTGTGCTTTTTGCAGGGGTATCCTTTATTGTTGAGCCAATCATACATGGGAAATTCCTCGTGCAATTTTCTCATGAAATCGTCACGGTAAGTCTTCGCCAGGACCGAAGCAGCAGCGATTGAAAGATATTTGGCGTCTCCTTTCACTATGCAGTGATGGGGAATGCCGGGATAGGGATGAAAGCGGTTTCCGTCGATAAGAAGAAGTTGCGGGGCGGTGTGCAATCCGGCAATGGCCTTGTGCATGGAAAGGATGGATGCATTCAGGATGTTGATCTTATCGATTTCAGGAGCATCAGTGCTGGCAATGGCCCAGGCGATGGCCTGGGATTCGATAAGGATGCGGAGTTCATTTCGCTGACGGGGTGTCAGCACTTTAGAATCATTGAGGATATCATTCCTGAATCTTTTTGGCAGGATCACGGCTGCGGCGAATACCGGGCCTGCGAGGCAACCCCTTCCGGCTTCATCGCATCCTGCTTCAATAAGTTCAGGGGAGTAGTGACTTTTCAGCATAGGTAAACAAGATTCGATTCATAACAAACCCGACAGCAGATTATTCAGCAACAAAATAACCAGGATTCCAACAAAGATCACCTCAGGCCAGAAGGTTTTCCTGATTTTTAAAAGGTACATACTTAACAATCCGGATAAAGTGATAAATGAGATCAGGAAGTGGTATTTAAGAAGGCTTGCGGAAAAGAAAGTGGAAAGGATCATCACAGGAATAAGCCAGATGAGGAGGATCGTCTTCTTCCTGATTTCAATGGTTTTTTCCGATAACCCCGAAAGCCCGGTGATCAGCCCGAAAATCAGCAGGACGAGAACAATGCCGCTCAAAATGAGAAAAGTCGGTTCCCGGAATGGGGCCGGGTCGAAAGAGATCATAAAAAAGTGTTGGTATTCATATGCTTTGATCATCCATTTATCAAACCAGAAATAGTATACTGACAGAAAGATATAGGGAGTAACCAGTCCAATGAAGGAGCCAACCCATTCGTGCCAGTCGATGTTCCGGAAGATGATGAAAGCGATCAGGAGGAACATGAAAAATAGGATAAATGGCAAGTAGAATAACGACGCGATACCAATCAGGAATCCTGCAACATAAGTAAGTTCGAGTGATTCCGATTTATTGTAGGATTGATAAAGCCGTTCAAGGATCATCAGCAGTATGAATGTGGCAATGCTTAGCTGGTGCAAAGTCAGCAGGAACGGGAAATAACTCATCAACGCGATAAAGATCAATGCAGAAAGAGATGAATTCTTCAGGACAACTTCATTTCGTGTTAGTAACCGGTTTAACAGAAAAGCAGACAGGAGCGTCAGGATGAACCCGATGAGAGAAGCGGCATATGGCGATGTGTTAAGAAGGGCATATATCAGGTCATAGAGTGGAACAGGGCCATCGGGAACCGGCATGCCGGGTGGCTCATAAAATGCACGACTCCACAACAGGATACTAATGATCCCTATCGCAATGTACTGTGTAGCGAAGCCGGAGCGGAAGAAGCGGAGGAACATGGTGGCTGTTAGGTCATTAGGTTTTTGGTATTAGGCAGTAGATGCTGGATGCATATTAGTTGTCGGCACGCGTTACAAACGCGCGCTAGTCAAGAGACACAGAGATCCACAGAGAAAAAAATTGTCAATTATCAATTATTCATTATAAATTGATTCAGCATCCTGAATTCCTGCATTCTGAATTCCTGCATTCGAAGTCAAAGATCAAATCCAATATCTTTCCGGTATTGCTTTCCTTCAAACTCAATTTTTGTTGCATTTTTGTATGATGCATTGAGTGCTTCCTTCATCGAATTCCCAAAGGAAGTGACTGCTATCACCCTTCCCCCGTTTGTAACAGTATTTCCTGATGCTGTATCTGTTTTTGTGCCGGCATGAAAGAGTATACTGTCCTTTATATTTTCCTGCTTGGTAATCACTTTTCCTTTTTCATACTGATCCGGATAACCTTTGGAAACCAGCATCACCGTGCCAGTGAACCTTGGGTCTGTAAGGATCACTTCTTTCTCCAGCTGCTGCGATGAAACTGCCAGGAAAAGATCAACAAGGTCGTTTTGTATTCGCGGGATGACCGATTCCGCTTCGGGGTCACCCATCCTGCAGTTATATTCAATAACATATGGATCTCCTTCTACATTGATCAGTCCGAAGAAAATAAATCCCCGGTAATCGATTTTTTCGCTTTTTAAGCCTTCAATGGTAGGAATGATGATTTTGTTCTCTACCTTGTTCATGAATTGTTTATTGGCGAATGATACCGGAGAAACCGAACCCATGCCTCCGGTGTTGTGGCCTGTATCGCCTTCCCCGATCTTCTTATAATCTTTGGCTTCCGGAAGGAGCTTATAGGTTTTGCCGTCGCTGAGGACGAACACTGAAAGTTCGATCCCTTTCAGGAATTCTTCTATGACTACACGGGCCGATGCAGCCCCGAATTTCGATTCCATCAGCATGGAATGCAGCTCCAGCCGTGCTTCATCCGCTGTCGGGCAAATCACGACTCCTTTCCCGGCAGCCAATCCATCGGCTTTTAATACATAGGGAGGGTGGGAGCGGTTGATGAAGGCAATTCCTTCATCCAGGTTATCTTTCGTGAAGGTTTTGTAAGCGGCAGTAGGGATACCGTGCCGGCTCATGAACTGTTTGCCAAATTCCTTGGATCCTTCGAGCATGGCAGCCTGTTTGACAGGGCCTATAACCGGAACATTTTTCAGCTGTTTATCTTCAAGAAAAAAATCGTGAATCCCATTAACCAGTGGATCTTCGGGCCCCACGATGACCATGACGATCTTGTTGTCCAGTACAAATTGCCGGATGCCAGGAAAGTCATTTGGGGAGAGGGGTACATTTTTTCCGATATCGGAAGTTCCGGCATTTCCCGGTGCTATGAACAGGTTATCCACCTTCGGACTCTGTGAAACTTTCCATCCGATGGCATGTTCCCGACCTCCGGAACCAAGCAGGAGTATATTCATTGGATTCAGCTTGATTTTATGGCAATTTCGATCGATTCCCAAAGCAGGTCTGCGGTTTTTTGCCAGGTGAATTCATTTTTCCGGTCATGGCCTTTCCGGATCAGATCCTGCCGGAGACTTACATCTTCTGCAACACGTTTCATCGCTCCGGCAATTGAAAGTGGCTGGAATGGATTCACCAGCAGGGCAGCATCACCGGCTACCTCGGGCATGGAAGTGACATTGGATGTGATGACCGGAACACCGCAACGGAATGCTTCAACGATGGGGATCCCGAATCCTTCAAAATATGAAACATAGGTAAGGGCCAGGGAACTACCCAGCACATGCACCAATTCATCGGAGTTCAGCCGGCCGCTAAAGACCACATCGTTTGCATATTGCATCTCTACGAAGGCTTTGCTGATCTCTTTTGTCCACCATTTCCGGGCTCCTACGATCAGTAGTTTGACGACCCCGGGATGATCCTGGCGGAAAAGGTCGTATGCCTTAAACAGGTTCACCAGGTTTTTCCTCGGATGAAGAGAACCGATAAAAATGAAGTAAGGGCAGCCGGAGGTGTATTTTTTTCTTGTATTTGAAATCATTTCAGGGGTAAGAGGTTCGTATGATTCATTCGCCCCGTCGTAAACAACATCGATCAGTTGATGCGACTTCCCATATTGCCTGATGATATCCTGCCTGGAGAATTCGGAGACCGTGGCTATCCGGATTGCTTTTTTGGCAAACTTGGGAAAAAAATGACGGTAATAGCTGCGGAAGAAGAAAGGCAGATCCTTTGGGTAGTGCTCGAAATTTAGGTCATGGAATACGGCCAGCGACTTTGTGCCGGTTTTCAGTGAGAGGTACCCGTCGGGTGAAAGGAACAGATCGGGGTTCAGTTGTTTCAGCAATCGCGGTAACCTGCATTCGAACCAGAACCAGAAAAGTAAAGGATGCCTGGCTTGCGGGGAAAGCACAATGGGAGTAATGTTGGAAGAAAAGATAAAATCGGGGTCGTAAGGGCGGTCGAAGATGAAATAAAAATGATGTTCGGGATGCTGCGTCGTGATCCGTTTCAGCGACTCATAAGTAAACCAACCGATTCCTTCAAGTTTATCTTTGATCAATAAACGGGTATTGACAGCAATGTTCATCAGGTGTCGAAAATATAGGATTAGTGTTGTTAAACCAAAAGTTTAATTTTTAACTTTGTAGCAAATATCTGAATTATTTTTCATGTTTTGATGAAAAGTTTCTGATCCCGGAAGCTTTTACTTTTTTATATGCAGCGAAAATTTCTGACGAACCTGGGGTTGATGCTTTTACTCAACCTTTTAATTAAACCGATCTGGATTTTTGCGATCGACAGGAACGTTCAGAACATGGTGGGCGCCCTGGATTACGGGTTCTATTTTGAAGTCCTGAATTTTTCTTTCCTTTTCAATATTTTCCTGGATCTGGGCATCACCAATTTTAACAACCGGAACATTGCGCAGAACCATCAGTTGCTCAACAAGCATTTTTCTGCCATCGTGGTTTTGAAGTTCATGCTTGCCATGGTATATATTTTCATTGCCTTTACCGTGGCCCTGCTCATGAATTACAAGGCCGACCAGATGAAACTCCTCGCCTGGCTTGCTTTTAACCAGATACTGACCTCTTTTATCCTTTACCTGAGGTCGAATGTTTCAGGTTTGCTGATGTTTAAAACCGACAGCATCCTCTCTGTGCTCGACCGTCTCCTGATGATCCTTTTCTGCAGTGTATTGTTGTGGGGACATCTTACCGCTTCCAGTTTCAGGATCGAATGGTTTGTTTACTCGCAAACGGCAGCTTATGGAGTAACCGCTCTGGTAGCATCCTTCATCGTAATCAAAAAAGCGAGTTTCCGTAAACTCAGTGTCAACTGGCCGTTCTTCCTGATGATTATAAAGCGGAGCCTTCCATTTGCCTCTCTGGTATTGCTGATGACCTTGTACAACCGGCTTGATCCGGTCATGCTGGGAAAGATGCTCCCGGATAAGCCCATCTTCCCTCAAAGTGGCGACATTAACACAGCACATGTCCAGGTTGGGATATATGCCAATGGATTCCGTCTGCTGGATGCGGCAAACATGATCGCTTACCTTTTTTCCGTATTGCTGATTCCGGTATTTTCCCGGATGATCAAACGGAAAGAGTCGGTAGAGAAAATGGTGAAACTTTCGTTCACCTTGCTGATCACTATAGCAGTCATCGTGGCATTCGGTTGCATCTTTTACAGCGATGAACTCATGAAACTCCTTTACAAGGAGCACTTCGACAAATCAGCAGAGGTTTTCAAATTGCTGATGGGCGGATTTGTGGCTGTTTCCACTACATACATCTTCGGGACTTTGCTGACTGCAAACGGAAATCTGAAACAACTGAATATCATTTCCCTCATCGGATTGCTGATCAACTTCAGCATGAACCTTATCCTGATCCCGCGCCTGCTGGCTGTCGGTTCGGCATATGCAAGCCTGGTAACGCAGTTTTTCATTGCCATCCTGGAAGTAATTATCGTACAAAAGATCTTTAAATTCAAAATAAATTACCGTTACCTTCTCACCCTTCTTTTCTTCGTCATCGGGGTAATTCTTTTGAATTTCATTTCAAAGGCCGTGGATCTTCGTCAGTTGGGCATCGGACCCTCAGGCAATTCCTGGCTCCTGAACTTTTTCCTGATGATCGTTCTATCCGTAGTGTTTGCTGCAGCGTTAAAACTTCTTAACCTGAAATCCCTTCTCCTGATTATCCGTGAAGATCGTTAAACCCTTTTCTTTCTTCCATTACCTTCACTTTTTGCGGTTTCATGAAAAAACAATAATTTTGGACAATATTTGATCTTTGATCCTATGATAAATGAAATGAAAAGGAATGAGGATTTTGATTCTAGCAGTCTGGTTATCTTTTTATACAAATGGAGAAAACCGCTTCTAATTGTCATTATCATTGCTGCTTTCGGTTCATGGTTTTTTTCTTGCCCATGGTTTATAACACCGAAATTCCAATCAACCGTAATTCTGTATCCTGCCAGTACAAGTTCTGTTTCAAAAGCCCTGCTGAGTGACCAATCGGCAAAAGGACAGGATCTTATGGCCTTTGGCGAAGACGAACAGGCGGAACAACTGCTTCAGATATTGAATTCCAATAAAATTCGCGACAGGATCATTCAAAAGTTCAATCTTCTTCAACATTACAGGATCGATTCTACTTCCAAATATAAAAATGAATCCCTTTACAAAGAATACGACCGGAACATTACCTTCCGTCGTACCGAATTCATGGCCGTACAGATTTCCGTTTTGGATAAAGATCCGCAGATGGCGGCCGACATAGCCAATAAGATTGCCGACCTTCTCGACTCCACGAAGAACCAAATGCAACGGCAAAGGGCCTATAGTGGCTACAGGATTGTAGAATCAGAATACAATTCATTAAAGGTGGAAGTGGACAAGGTTGCAGATTCACTGGTAGCCATCGGGAAACTTGGCGTGAATGATGTGGAATACCAGTCGCAGGCGCTGAATACACAAATGGCCATTGCCACCATGAACAACAACAAATCGGCCATGGCTGCTTTGCAAAAACGGCTTGATGTTCTTGGGAAATACGGAGGTATTTATATGTCGTTGAAGAATGCGCTCGAGTTTAAAACCCATCAATTGACATTATTGCAGGCGAAGTTCAAGGAAGCCAAGGTGGATGCAGAAGAAGACCTGGCCCAGAAGTTCATCGTGAACAATGCCTACAAAGCCGAACGAAAATCCTATCCTGTGCAATGGCTTATCGTGCTGGTAACTACCTTTTCTGCCTTCTTTTTCACCATCATCGTCATCATCATGATGGAAAAGATCAGTGGTTACGAATCACACAAGAAATTTCATCTATCCTGAACCAGGACAATAAAAATCAAATTCCTAAATAATACAGTTATGGAAGATTATTTTAAGAGTAAAAGTCTAATCAACATTCTTATTCGCTGGAAGCTTCATCTTGCGGTGATTATATTGGCAGCTGCGATTCTCGCTGCATTCTTCTCCAGTTCGATTTTCATAACACCACTGTTTAAATCATATGCAGTTTTATATCCTTCCAACATCTCCGCATATGCAAAAGAAAATCTCAGTGAACAAATGATACAGGTAATGCAATCGAAAGAAATATTTGACAGTGTTGTTGCAAAATTTGATCTCCCAAGGCATTATGGGATTGACCCGAATTATGAATATTTTACGAGTACCTTGTTGTGGGAATACAGCAAAAACGTTAAAATCTCGAAGACACCTTATGATGCGGTAATCATAGAGGTTTGGGATAAAGATCCGAAGGTTGCCTGCGATATTGTGAATGAGATCATGAACCAATACAACCATAAACTCCGCGGGCTTCATTATGAAAAATTCAGTGAGGTAGTAAAT
>JADGPR010000044.1 GCA_017882335.1 Bacteroidales bacterium
TAAACCATTCACCATTGAACCATTGAACCATATTGAACAACTTTGAACCCTGTTAAATAGCTTCGCCATATTTCACAGGGTAAACCTTGAACCCTCAACCTCAACCTCAACCTCAACCTTAACCTCCTGTGCCCTGAGCCCTGAGCCCTGAGCCCATTGCGCACAAATGCACGCTTGCCCAGTTTACAGGGTTGCGCACGCATGCATTTTGAGATCATGACCAATTATAAGATGAGGTGCAGCGCACCTGAACCTCTGAAAACCTGGTTATAATTCATTATCTTTGTTAGTGCACTTTAATTTTATTTCTTTAACTACCCTAAAGTTAATTTTTATGAAACGTCGTGATTTTATAAAGAAAACAGCACTTATGGGGCCCATGATAAAGCTGTTCCCTGCCGATCTCTCGTCAATATCAAGAGAATTATCAGCTGCAGGGAAGCTTGAGAAAAGATCACTTGGCCATACAGGAGAGAGGCTGTCAGTGATCGGTTTTGGCGGAATCATTGTTAAAGACGCGACACCTGGAGAAGCCTCTTCATCTGTTAAATCAGCCATTGACGCCGGGGTCAATTATTTTGATGTTTCACCTCCTCTGAGGGATATGATTCAACAATTTTCAGCCAAAGATGATATGTCATGGAAAGAGAATATCGTGAAGAATACTCTGAACGTTTTCAGTCATAATCCAGATAACTTTGATCCCAATTTTATCGATCCTATTCAACAATCAACATTCGGACAGATACTGAGTGACACAACTATTCAAAACTTTGAAGGGGTTGGATTCAACGGTGGTCTTCCTCCTGATACCGATGGAGATGTATCAACAAATTACTTTTTCCAGGTCGTAAATACCAAGTACAAGATATTTAATAAATCAGGGGTAGGGATTTATGGCCCTTTCAACAGTAGTGCAGTCTTCACTGGGTTACCAAACAACACCAATAGTGGAGACGCAATTGTTCTTTACGATGAGAATGCTGATCGTTGGTTATTCAGCCAGTTTGCACTGCCCAATTATCCTAACGGACCTTTTTATCAGAACGTAGGCATTTCACAAACGAATGATCCTACCGGTTCATGGTATCGTTACCAGTTCACCTTTTCTGTAATGCCTGATTATCCTAAGTTTTCGGTTTGGGGAGATGCCTATTATATGACGATTCGCAGGTTTGCAGCAGGTTCCGGATCATGGCTCGGGCCGGCTGCCCTTGCCCTGGATCGTACAAAAATGTTGGCCGGAGATGCTTCTGCCAGTATGGTGATGTTCAATCTTCCTTCCTCCTCTGAAGGACCTCTTTCTTTGGATTGCGATAGTAACTTTCCCCCTGTGGGAACACCCAACTACGTTTCTTACCTTTTATCGAGCCCACCTCAGCTTAACATGTACGAATTTCATGTAGACTGGACCAATACTTCCAACAGCACATTTAGCCTAACCACAAACATCCCGATTTCTCCATTTTCAACGATGGGATCTAGTGGAATTCCGCAAAAAGGAACCAATCAGAAAGTGGATGCTTTCAGCAGAAAAGGATTGATGTTCCGTATGCCATTCAGGAAATTTAATAACTATTGGTCAGTAGTAGCATGTTTCACTGTGAATGCAACCGGAAAAGCCGCTATTCGCTGGATGGAACTCCGCAACACCGGCTCAGGATGGACCCTCTTTCAGGAAGGAACTTATGCACCTGACAACACCAATTACAGGTGGATGCCGAGTATAGCCATGGATACCGCTGGCAATGTTGCTTTGGGTTATTCCATCTCCAGTACAACCATGTATCCTTCAATACGTTATACGGGAAGGATGAATAATGATGCTTTAGGAACCATGACAATTGCTGAAAAAGGAATCATGAACGGAGGCGGATCCCAAACAGATGCCTCCGGCCGATGGGGAGATTACAGTGCAATGTCGGTCGATCCTTCTGCTCCTGGTACTTTCTGGTATACTAATCAATATTATTCGACCACTTCTGCTGCCAGTTGGCAAACCCGTATCGCATCTTTTTCTATCGGTAATGCTTTTGCTTCATATGCCACTGCCAGCCCGGCCGTCATTTGTGAAGGAAAAGATTCTATACAGCTCAAATCAATTGCATATGGTGGTTCAGGAAACTATTCCTATTCTTGGACCTCTATTCCTGCAGGATTCACATCAACCCTGAAAGAACCCAAAACCGCACCTACTCAAGACACCAAATATTTAGTTGCTGTCAGCGATGGCTCGCAAACCAGAAATGACACTACATTGAGGGTAACTGTTATTGCAGCACCATACACTTTTGCAGGAAATGACACCATCGTTGACCCTTCAGCTGTTTCCATCGATATTCATGGTATAGCTACCAGTTATCGCGCAATACAATGGCAAACCACCGGAAACGGAATATTCGGTAATTCTACATTACTCAATACAACCTATACATTTGGATCTTTAGACTTAACCAATGAGGGTGTCACTCTGAAACTGATCGCTGTAGCAAATCCTCCCTGTACTGGTAGTTATACAAGCTCCCGGAATATTTTTCTTTGGCCGCTTGGTATTCAGGATTATTCCACCAATGGGTTAAGCTTAAACATTCAGCCCAATCCCGCCAGCAAAAATGTTTCAATAATAATCAGCGGATTGGAGAATACAGCCGCTACCCTGACATTATTGAACATAAATGGAAAAACAGTTTATACTGCTGATTTGATTCTTTCGTCAACTAACATTACAAAGCAGATCGATCTTAACAGCTTTGCCAAGGGTGTTTATATTGTCAGATTGAAAACCGATCGTTCAATCGAGACGAAACGGCTCGTTGTTCAATAAAGATTGTGATCGGTAAAACCCGATTGCTATCCCCTCGGTTTGTTTCGGTTGTCTTCGTTGTAAAGAACATCGATCCGCCCTTTTTTTTCAAGGCATTCCATGAGCCTGCTTTTCAGTTTCCAGCAGGTCATCTGCCGTCGTTCCAGTTGACGGGATAGCTCATAAGAAGAAATACCGGGATCATGACAAACAGTATAGGCGATCCGGAAGGCTTCAGTGATGGGAATATGGCAACGGTGAAAGAGGGTGTGCGCAGTAGCAGATTCTTCATGCTTGCAACGTGTACACCTGCGCGAATAGGGAGATTTTCCCTTACAGTAATTTGTATGCCCGCATTTCCGGCAGGTATAGCCACCCTCCCACTTCTGAGAGGAAATGAAACTCAGGATGGCATCCTCCGTCTGAAATTTCTCAATCTTTATCTGTGTGAAATCAAAAACCATGTAACAAAGTTTATTTAATCCTGGTTCTTCTGTTGCTATTAATGATGCAAAGTTAAAAAATAAAGTGATATTTATGCGATTGATTGAAAAATATTTTTTATCTTTGCATCGAATTTAACAAACACTTATGAAACGAGCATCTCTTGTAAAGACAAATAAGCATGAGAATAATTTCATGCGAGTTCCCTGCCTGGCTGGCAGGCGGGCATCCGGCCATATTAATAAAAATTATTT
Organism: Bacteroidales bacterium; assembly: GCA_017882335.1. GTDB lineage: Bacteria > Bacteroidota > Bacteroidia > Bacteroidales > FEN-979 > FEN-979. Next base: position 3,502 of record JADGPR010000044.1, read on the forward strand.
TCGGATGAAACGGATCCTGCTTTTCACATTTTTATTGTTTTCATTTTCCCTGAATGCCTGTAACAACAATGGCGTGAACGGACCCGACAACAAAGGGCCCGAGATCAAGGATGGAGTTGTTAACCAGATGTCGACTCAGATGTTCACCAAACTGATATGGGATTACCAGAAGAACCCCAAAGAGTTTACCTTCACCGGGGATCTTCCCGTCATTATTGATTTTTATGCCGATTGGTGCAGACCTTGCAGGATGGTTGCTCCTTTCATGGAGGAATTTGCAAAAGAATACAACGGCAAGATTCGGGTTTTCAAAGTGAATACGGATGCCGAACAGGAACTTTCCCGGCTTTTCCAGATCCGTTCAATTCCGGCGGTAATGTTCATCCCGAAAACCGGGAAACCGCAGATGAGTGTAGGTGCACTTCCAAAAGATTCGTTTAAAAAGATCATTAATGACATACTGTTGGTGAAATAAGTTGGCGAGCTGGCGAGCTGGCGAGTTGGCGAGTTGGTGAGCTGGTGAGTTGGCGAGTAAAATCGTAAATCTAATATCGTAATTCAATCGTAATTCGTAATTCGTAATTTGTAATTCGTAATTTTAAAAAACATGGCTTTAGAACATTTGACAAAACAGGCTTTCCTCGATAAGGTCTTTAATTATGAAGTGAACAAGGAATGGAAATTCGAAGGCGACCTTCCAGCTATTATTGATTTTTATGCCGACTGGTGTGGCCCCTGCAAAATTGTCGCACCCATCCTCGAGGAGTTGTCGACAGAATATGCCGGCAAGATCAATATTTATAAGATCGATACCGAAGCTGAACAGGAATTGGCTGCAGCTTTTAATATTCGTAGCATTCCTTCCATGCTATTCATTCCGAAGACCGGACAACCGCAAATGACCGTCGGGGCATTGCCCAAGGATGCACTTAAAAATGCCATCTCCGAAGTACTTCTTCAGAAACAGAATTAACATGGGCTTTTTTCATTTCACGCCGTCCTGCTAACGTCGAAATACAATTCAGGGACGGCATGAATGCATTAAATCACCGGAAGAATGACTGTTTTACTCTCAACCGCTTACCTTCCCCCGATATCTTACATCTCGGGATTCCTGCATGCGGAAAAGGTATTGATTGAGCGGTTCGAAACTTACCCAAAACAAACCTGCCGGAACCGTTGTTATATCTATGGACCGAACGGCCTGCAAACGTTGAGTATCCCGGTAAAAAAAGTCAACGGTAATCGTACCCTTACGAAGGATATCCGGATTGCGACATCAACTCCCTGGCAGCGGTTGCACTTGCGATCGATAGAAACAGCCTACAACAATTCGCCTTTCTTCCTCTATTATAAAGATGTATTCGAAAAAGTATTCGAAAAACAGTTTGATTTTTTGCTTGACCTGAATACCCATCTGCTTGAGATACTTCTCAGTATTCTCAGGATCGAAAAAAAAATCGAATTCACGGATCATTTCCTGATGATTTCTGATGGAATGGAGAACCATAGGGAATCTTTCAAAAAAATGAATATACCCTCCAATGATGCATTCCCTCCTTATACCCAGGTTTTCAGTCCACAACACGGCTTCATCGCCGATCTGAGTATTATCGATCTCCTCTTCAATCTTGGACCCGAGTCATGTGACTTTTTGGATTAAGAAATAAATCCTACCTTTGCATTGTATTAATTTAATCCAAATAAATTGTCGACCTTACAGGACCTTCAGCAAGGCGAGAGCGGGATTATCATTAAGATCCGCGGTCGTGGGGCTTTCCGTAAACGGATCACCGAAATGGGATTTGTCAAAGGGCAAGAAGTAACTGTAATCAAAGCCGCACCGCTCCAGGATCCTGTTGAATACAAGATCATGGGATACAATGTATCCCTTCGCCAGAGTGAAAGCCGGCTCATCGAATTAATTACCCTCGAAGAAGCCCTGAAACAGCAGGTAAAATTGGGGATAGCCGATTCCTTTAATGGAACCTTTTCCGGCGAGATACTCAAGACATCTGCCAAAGAGAAGAGCAAAGTGATCGATGTTGCCCTCGTAGGAAATCCGAATAGCGGGAAAACGACCTTGTTCAATTTCGCATCGGGTTCGCACGAGCATGTGGGGAATTTCGGCGGGGTCACTGTTGATTCGAAGAGTGCAAGACTGGAACAGAACAGTTACACCTTTAACATCACCGATTTGCCCGGGACATACTCCCTAACCGCCTACACACCGGAAGAGCTTTTCGTTCGCGACCATTTGCTCACCAGGGTTCCGGATATCATAGTGAATGTGGTGGATGCATCAAACCTCGAACGCAACCTGTACCTCACCACCCAGCTCATCGATATGGATATTCGTGTTGTGATGGCTCTGAATATGTTTGACGAACTGGAAGACACCGGTGATCGCCTGGATTATGTTTCGTTGGGAAAATTATTGGGAATCCCCGTTATTCCAACCGTGAGCTCAAAGGGAACCGGTATCCGTGAACTTTTCGACCGGGTCATCGAAGTTTATGAAGACCGGGACCCGGTGGTCAGGCATGTTCATATCAATTATGGGCAGGAGATCGAGCGTTCCCTTAAAAAGATCCAGGATACCATCTGGTCGGATAAATCCCTGACAGACCAATTTTCTTCAAGGTATTTCGCAATAAAACTGCTTGAGAAAGATCCGGAAATCCTTCCCCTCTCCTCCACATCCCCTGAATTCATCCTCATTCATGATATTGCGCAAAAAGAGATCAACCGGATCGAAGCCCAATACAGTGAGGATTCGAATACCCTTGTTACCGATGCGAAGTATGGATTCATTGCAGGAGCCCTGAAAGAAACCATGGTCCGCAACCACGAAGTCAGGACAGGAAAATCCTTCAGTGAGAAGATCGATTTCTGGCTGACGCACAAGATCCTGGGGTTTCCGTTTTTCCTGGCATTTCTCTGGATCATGTTCCAATCCACTTTTGTTCTGGGCGAATTTCCAAAGCATTGGATTGACTTGTGCGTTTCATGGATCGGTAGCCTGATTGGGTCCCTGATGCCTGCTGGGCCGCTGAAAGACCTGCTGGTTGACGGAATCATCAATGGCGTCGGAAGTATCATTGTCTTTCTTCCAAACATCCTGATTCTTTTCTTTTTTATTTCCTGGATGGAAGATACCGGGTATATGGCCAGGGCAGCATTCATCATGGATAAACTTATGCATAAGATCGGACTTCACGGCCAGTCTTTCATACCCCTCATCATGGGATTCGGTTGCAATGTCCCGGCCATCATGGTAACCCGTACGCTGAAAGACCGAAACGACCGTTTGCTCACCATGCTGATCAACCCTTTCATGTCATGCAGCGCCCGGCTCCCAGTATATATTCTCATCACCGGGGCCATCTTTCCCCGCTATGCCGGTACCGTGATCTTCGGACTCTACCTTACAGGAATCCTTCTGGCCATCCTGGTTTCCATCCTCTTTAAAAAAACACTGTTCAAAAGCAAGGATTCGCCTTTTGTAATGGAACTGCCACCTTACCGAATGCCAACTTTCCGGGTGATCATCCGCCATATGTGGGAAAAAGGAGAACATTACCTCAAGAAGATGGGAGGCGTCATCCTCATCGCGGTCATCCTGATCTGGGCACTGGAATACTTCCCTCGTGGTTTTGCGGGGATCAGCCAGGAAGAGAGACTGAAGAACTCCTATATCGGGAAGTTCGGACAGGCCATTGAACCGGTGATTCATCCCTTGGGATTTGACTGGCGAATGGGGGTCAGCCTAATTACAGGCACTGTTGCCAAGGAAGTCGTGGTAAGTACGATGGGCGTGCTTTACGGAACAAGTCAATCCCATGATAAAGATAAAAAGGCAAACCTTCCGGCTATTCTTCAAAGTGAAAAATACCAGGAAGGCAGCAGGGTTGGGAAAAAGGTATTTACCCCGCTCGCAGGGATCTCATTTTTGCTCTTTATCCTGATCTATATGCCGTGTGTAGCGGTTGTTGCCACAGTGAAAAAGGAGTCAGGGAACTGGAAATGGGCGCTGTTCCTGGTCAGCTATACAACAGCCCTGGCATGGATACTATCCTTCTCGGTGTATCAGATAGGGTCAATGTTTAGTTGATGAGATGATGAGGTAGTGAACTGGTGAACTGGTGAATTGGTGAGTTAAATCAAAAATCGTAAATTCTTTCGTAATTCGTAATCCGTAATTCGTAATTAATGTTGCAGGTTATCATCACCATAATCATTGTCGCTATAGCGATTGGGTTTGCGATTTACCGCTCAGTCCGTTCTCTTCGGAATCCATTGAGGGGTTGTGATGGCTGTGAGAAGAATTGCAGCGGTTGTTCACTGGAAGATCTTAAAAAAGAGATTGAAGAAAAGAAATCAAAGAATAAACAGTAAACATCAACACGAAGGTTGTCTTCCCGATATTTCTTACCTTTGAAAAAATTGATTCATAAATGGATTTTGGCATCTGTTTACAAAGTATGATCCCTGTAAGGATCGAACCTTCACATTCATCTGAGATGGTGACACAGGTTTTATTTGGTGAACTTTACCGGATCATGGTAAAGGAAGATCATTGGCTCAGGATACGGTTGGCTTATGATAACTATGAAGGATGGATCGATCAGAAGCAATCATTTCCATTGGAAGAGGAAGAATTTATCCGGCTGATCAATGCCGACACGCCTGCTTCCCTCGACCTCGTACAGCTCCTTTCAAACGAAACCCGTAAATCGATTACGCCTATCCTGCTTGGGAGTTCATTGCCTGGAATTGCAGGTCAAAGGTTTACGGTTGCACAGGAACTGTTTTCCTTTGAAGGACTGATTGCAGATGGCAGAGCACTTGAAACCGTGTTTAATCCCCAGGTCCGGCAAAAAGCTAAACAAACGCTCATTGATGATGCCATGCTCTACCTCAATGCCCCTTATCTCTGGGGAGGACGGACGCCTTTCGGCATCGATTGTTCAGGATTGACACAGATGGTATACAAGCTAAAGAAAATTAAATTGCTTCGTGATGCAGCACAGCAGGCCACACATGGGGAACCACTCAACTTCCTCTCAGAATCGGAACCCGGTGATCTTGCCTTTTTTGATGATGAAGAAGGGAATATTATCCATGTGGGACTGATGGTGGACCGGAGCCGTATCATCCATGCTTCCGGGAAGGTCAGGATCGACATCATCGATCATGAAGGGATCTATAATGAGGATGAGAAAAAGTACACCCATAAATTAAGAGTGATCAAGAGGATCATCTGAAACCTGTATCAATCCGAATATTCCTTAGATTTCTTATTTTTATCCGGAAGAATATCGTTAAAGATGTATGTCACCCGCAGGCTGATGACATTGTTGTATTGTTTCCGCAGCCAGGTATTGCCAAAAAATGGATTCACAAATTCACGGGTACGGATCGGCAGAATCGAATAGGAATAACGAACATTAAACCAGAATCCCCGGTATATGCGAATACGCACATCTGCAAGCGCCTGGATATCTGCCCGGGTATAGGGTCCCTGTAGCGTAGTTGTTGATCTGGCAAACCCCCTGTTGTCATTGTAATCCTCATATTCTGTTACGCCAACCAGTTGCCCGTATTGGAAACCAAGGCCTCCCGCGATGAACCGCTTATCAGTAAAATGAACTATCACAGGAACCTGGACATAATTGAGCGACAAACGGTACCCGTCGTAGAATCCTGCACGCGCTGAATCAATGGTGTTCGATATGGGATAGACTGATTTCTGGCGGCTTCCCAGTTGAGAAAATAGCAATTCGAGCGTGACCGACCATTTCTTGTCTTTTCCGAACGGGATGATTACGGAAGGGCCGCCGTTAAAACCGACTTTTTTATATCCATACACCTCATCCCCATCCACCTGTGATAAATTGATCCCGGCAGATACCGCACCAAGGATGTGCTGGGAAAAAGATCGTTCCGAAAGGATCAGGGAAAACGAAAAAATGAAAAGAAAAATTAATCTCCTGGAATTCATCAAACAAGCTAAATGTTCAGATATTTATTGATTCAAAACGCTGTTGCCGCTCAATTAGTATTCTGTTCCTTCATGGAAAGTTGGATCCGGTTCCTTTCCAGGTCCACTTCAACCACTTCAACCATTACTTTCTGGTTGAGTTTTACCACCTCATTCGGATCCCTGATGTAACGGTTTGCCATCTGGCTTACATGCACAAGCCCGTCCTGATGAACCCCTATATCCACGAAAGCGCCGAAATTGGTGATATTTGTGACAATTCCCGGCAAGCGCATTCCTTTCTGAAGATCGTGAATGGAATGAATGTTCTTATCGAACTCAAACATTTCGATCTGTTTTCTCGGGTCACGGCCTGGTTTTGCCAGTTCCTGAAGGATATCCCTGATGGTGGGCAACCCGATAGTCTGATCAACGAACTCATCAGGTTTCAGCTGTTCCCTGAGCTCCTTTTTCTCCATGAGTTCACTGATGGAACAGTTCATCCTGGATGCCATTTTATTCACTACATGATAACTTTCCGGGTGAACAGCACTCCGGTCAAGCAGGTTCACACCGTCGCGGATCCGCAGGAAGCCGGCAGCCTGTTCAAAGGCTTTTTCTCCCAAACGGGTGACCTTTTTCAGTTCATCCCGTGAACGAAATGCGCCTTTTTTATTCCTGTGTTCAATGATATTTTTTGCAAGCTGAGGCCCAATACCCGATACGTATGTCAGGAGTTGTTCACTGGCAGTATTGACCTCCACGCCGACCGAGTTGACACAGCTAACCACGGTATCTTCCAGGCTGTGCTGCAGCGCTGTTTGGTTCACGTCATGCTGGTACTGGCCAACTCCGATCGACTTCGGATCGATTTTTACCAGTTCTGCCAGCGGGTCCATCAACCTCCTTCCGATCGAGACAGCACCCCTCACCGTGACATCATAATCGGGAAACTCATTCCTTGCAACGGCAGAGGCTGAATAGACTGATGCGCCGCTCTCATTCACCATTATCGCGATCAGGTCGCCGGTAAAAGGAATGGCGCGGATCAGCCGTTCCGTTTCCCTGCCTGCAGTTCCGTTACCGATGGCAATGGCCTCAATTTTATAGGCATTGGCCAGGCTTTTCAACTTATGTATGGATTCTTTTACTTCACCTTGCGGAGGATGCGGATAAATGGTTTCATTGTGGACCAACTTGCCCTGTTTATCAAGGACAACAATCTTACAACCTGTGCGAAAACCCGGGTCGATCGCCAGTACATTTTTCTGCCCCATGGGCGGGGCAAGAAGCAACTGCCTGAGGTTTTCAGCAAAAACCCGGATGGCATCCGCATCGGCCCGGTCTTTTGCCCATTGCCGCATTTCGGTCTCCATGGAAGGAAATAACAGCCGTTTACAGGCATCCTTCATCGTCCTTCTGACAAGGTCGGAGGATGCGTTGTCGCCGTGTATGAAGATCTTTTCCAGGATCTCCATGGCTTTTACTTCATCCACATCTACCGAAACCTTGAGGAAGGATTCACTTTCCCCCCGGAACATAGCAAGGACCCGGTGGGACGGTGATTTTGAAAGCACTTCACTGAAATCAAAATAGTTCCTGTAGTTGGCGCCATCCTGATCCTTGCCTTTTGCAACTCTGGAACAGATCAATCCTTCACGTTGAAACAGCTGGCGGATCCGCTTGCGGGCATAAATATGCTCGTTGATCCACTCTGCAATGATATCGCAGGCGCCATCAATGGCTTCTTCCACATAATTAATACCTTTCTCAGGATCAATGAATGATCTCGCCTGTGCTTCCAGGTCGTTATGTTTTTGCGAAAGGATAATCTTGGCAAAACCCTCCAGCCCCTTCTCTTTTGCAATGCTGGCGCGTGTTTTCCGTTTCGGTTTATAAGGAAGATAGATATCTTCGAGTTCAGATAAGGTGGCTGCAGCATAAACCGCCTTCTCAAGTTCCGGAGTCAGTTTCACTTGTTCCGTAAGTGACCGGATAATTGTTTCACGACGGGAATCCAGTTCTTTTAATTGATTTAACCGGTCGCGAACCCGGGCGATGACGACTTCATCCATACTTCCTGTCATCTCTTTCCGGTAACGCGCAATGAATGGGATCGTAGCTCCTTCATCCAGGAGATGGATCGTGTTCCGGACGAATGTGGCTGCAATATTCAGCTCAAGGGCTATGATCGCCGAATATTTTTCATCTGTCATCTGAGCAGGATAATCGTACCTTTTAATTTTACCTTCCTATTCGTGGTGATGTCGTTCCCGCGAAAATCAATCACCAGCCGGAAGCCAGGACATCAATGATGTGCATCGTTTTAAGCGGTAAATGGTGTTTATCAATATAGGCTTGCTGGTGCATCAGGCATGAAGAATCCGTTGAAACAATATACTCAGCATCGGTTTCAAGTGCATGCTTAACCTTTTGTTCTGCCATGGCTGTAGAGATGGGCTCAAACTTGACCGAAAAAGTCCCTCCGAAACCACAACATACATCGTTGTTTTTCATTTCTTTCAAAGTCAGTCCTTTGACCTTCGACAATAATGCACGGGGTTCTTCACTGATACCATATTCCCGCAAGGCAGCACAGGAATCATGATAGGTGACCACATGGTTAAATTCGGCACCGATCTCATCCTTTTTTAAAACATTAACAAGGAAATCAGTGAACTCAATCATGTTTTTCTTCATCTGCTTGTATTCATAATGCAATGCAGTATTGTGGAAGAGCCATGGATAGTAATTTTTTATCATGCCTGAACAGGATGCCGACGGGCTGATCACCGGCCTGTCGTTGGGAAAATCACGGATGAATTTCGCACCCATCTCCTTTGCCTCATCCCAGAATCCAGTGTTAAATGCCATCTGGCCGCAGCAGGTCTGATTCCCATTATAATGGACATCCACACCCAGCTTTTCCAGGATCTTAACCATGTTCATCCCCGTTTGAGGATAGATCTGATCAATAAAACAAGGAATGAAAATGTCGACCAACATAATTCAGGTACTATATTAAAATTGAAAACCGGATTTTAAAAATCAAAATTACGGATTTAATTTATTAGTGGACAACGGTTTTCCGAAAAAGTATAGATTAGCGGATGGAATAATCCGGATTTCAGCTGTTAGGATTGAATTTCAGATTGTTATGGGGGAAATTCCAGTTTTTATTGAACGATTTCAAATCCGACCGAAACAAGGTCATTCCAGAAACCGGGATAGGATTTTGTAACTACCTCCGGGTCCTCGATACGGATGTTGCCATTCAGGATAGCCAGGAGTGAGAAGGTCATCGCCATGCGGTGGTCTCCATAGGTTTTGATTTGCAAACCGGGTTGACAGGCAATCCGGCTCGCCATGATCTCCATAGCAGGGATCAGGTTTCCTGTACTATAGGTTTCTGCCTTGATGCCAATCTTTTCGTATTCGGTTTTCAATGCCAGAAGGCGGTCGGTTTCTTTGATCTGCAGGCTTTTTAATCCCGTAAATATGCCATTCAAGCCAAGCATGGCGCAAGATGTGATCACGGCCGGAGCAATATCCGGGTGGTCTGAAAAATTAAATTTAAACTGATTTTTCTGGATGGGTTCGGATGATTTTGTCAGGTGAATTCCTTTTCCGGTGAATTCCGTAACCACGTTAAAAGCCCGGAAGATGTCGCTGATGACGGAATCTCCCTGCAAACTTTCCCTGGAAAGACCTTCCAGTTCCAGATCCACGTTGTCAGCCAATGCTGCTGCTTCGTACCAGAAGGCTGCTGCCGACCAATCCGATTCCACTTTAAAATTGCAGGGAAGATAATCCCCTTCCGTAATGAAAATCCGGCTGCGTTCCTGTACAACATGGATCCCGAAATCTTTCAATAACCCGATCGTCATTTTTACATAAGGAAAAGAAACTGCAGGCCCGCTGAGGTGCAGGGTCAGCCCACCGGGAATCTTCGGCCCGATTATGATCAGGGCAGAAATAAACTGGCTGCTGATACCCGGATCCACGATGATCTCCTTGCCTTTCAGGGACGTTCCATGGATCATTACCGGAGGATAGCCCAGTTTTGAAAGATAATCGATCTGCGCACCCATCGATTTCAGTCCATCAACCAGTATTCCGATCGGCCGTTGTTTCATACGATCTGCGCCGGTAAGGATCCACTTGCCAGGAACCATCGAAAGATAAGCCGTAAGAAAACGCATCACGGTACCGGCATTTGACGTATCAAGTTCGGTCATCGACGACCGGCCCTGGTGTTCCCGTATCTTTTGGAGTAAGTTCTGGAGAAGAAGGGTATCATCTGAATCAGAAAGATGGGCTATGTCAAAGCCGTTAGAAGCTAAGGCCCGGATGACCAACAAACGGTTACTGATGCTTTTGGAGGAAGGCAAACGAATGGAGCCTACCAGGTTGCGATCTGTTTTTTTTATCGTAAATGTTTTCATGGCACTTTCCCTACCGTTCAAGTGTACGATAAAAATCTATGGATTCTATAATTTCACCGGCTTCGCAGGGAACTCCCGAAATTGCGTTTCCGGGCGATTTGAGGAGAGAAAACCGTGATCCTGAACCTGTTCTTTTTTTATCATGTCCTATGAAATCCATCAAGAAATCCAGGTCTTCCCCATGAAGAGGATAATATTCATAATCCGGGAAGATCATATGGATAATGGCATCCCTGTCCTTTGAATTTAACCCGGTTTTTACGGTCGATAAATAGCTTTCGCAGATCATTCCAAGGGCAATGGCATGGCCATGCGACAAAGGATTCCTGTTCTTCTGGAGGGAAAGAGACTCAAATGCATGACCGATGGTATGCCCGAAATTAAGGATCTCCCGGAGGTTCTTTTCCCTAAAATCCTGTTCGACGATGCTGCATTTTATCGCAACTGATGCAGAAACAAGATCTTCCCAGATCGCCTCATCCTCTTGTCTGTTCAGAAGATCCTGCAGCCGTATAGACCCCAGTTTTTCCCAAAGCACGATATCCGCAACAAGTGCAGTCTTGATGATCTCCGCAAATCCGCTCAATAACCCGTAAGAATCCAGCGTTCCAAGAAATCCGGTATGGATAAAAATCGCATCGGGATGATGAAAAGTACCTACCTGGTTTTTAATATCCCCGAGATTAATCCCGGTTTTCCCGCCAATGGCGGCATCCACCATTCCGAGAAGAGAGGTTGGGATATGAATGAACGGGATTCCGCGTTTGAAGGTCGAGGCCACGAATCCTCCAAGGTCAGTTATGACGCCTCCCCCCAGATTGATCAGTAACGAACTCCGGGAAGCCCCCTTTCCGGCAAGTATATTCCAGAGATGTTCTGCAGATTTTAAAGATTTATTCTTTTCGCCGGCCGGAATTTCCAGCACCTCTGCCAGTTGCAATGACGGAACAACGGATGTTAAATGTTCCAGGCAAAAGGATCGGGTTTTTTTATCGGTAAGAATAAAGATGGAATCTGTTACGGACGACAGGTTCCCGAGCCAGGTTTTTAATTCCTGAAAAACAGCCGATCCGGTATAGACCTCAGCAGCTTTTTCAGGGCCGGTTTTCAGAGTAAGTCGCATACTGTCGGATCATCCTTCATGAAATGTTGCCATCAACAGATCAATATCCTGGAAGGGGAGGTTAAAATACCGGCTGATAAAGGAATTGGTGCTCACACCGTTGTATAGGTAAACCCCCTGCCTTACCCCATGATCCGTTTTCAGGAAATTGTCGATACCTCCCTCTGTGCCGATATCCAGGATGATTGGCACGAAGATGTTGTTCAACGCCTGGGAAGCCGTATGGGGGACACGTGAAGGAATATTTGGTACGCAATAATGCGTGATGCCATGAACTTTATATACCGGGTTTTTATGGGTGGTCGGATGGGAGGTTTCAAAACATCCTCCCTGATCAATGCTGATATCAATAATAATAGCCCCTTCTTTCATCTGGCTGACCATATCTTCAGTGATAAGGCAGGGGGTTTTCCCGTTTTTTGTATGGATGGCCCCGATCACAACATCTGCCGTGCGCATCGATTCCAGTATCACTTTTGGATGCAGGATGGAAGTAAAAACGCGCATACCCAGGTTGTTCTGCAACCTCCTCAACCGGTAAACGGAATTATCAAAAACCTTGACCAGGGCGCCCAATCCCACTGCCGAACGGGTGGCATATTCGCTAACCGTCCCCGCACCGATAATCACCACCTCCGATGGCCGAATCCCGGTAAAGCCACCAAACATCTTACCCCTTCCATACTCCGGATCGGAGAGATATTCGGCGGCAATGAAGATGGATGTACTGCCTGCGATCTCACTCATGGCCCGGATCACGGAAAATGTATTCGCCCGATCGCGGATCAACTCAAATGCCAGCGCCGTGACTTTTTTCTGTATGAGCGAACGGAAATATTCTTCTTTCTGGATCCCGATCTGCAGAGCCGAGATGAGGGTTTGCCGGGGTTTCAGAAACTCCCATTCGGTGGTCGTTACGGGTGCGACTTTCAAGATCAGGTCGGATTTGTAAACCTCATCGGGCGAATAAACGATCTGCCCTCCTGCTTCACTGTATTCGTGATCGGTAAAATGCGCTGAAATGCCAGCCCCTGCCTCTATGACCACCTGGTGGCCATGCTTCGTTAATAAACCTACTCCATCAGGAACGAGCACCACCCGGTTTTCCTGGGAACTGATTTCTTTCGGTACCCCTATTGTGAGCTTGCTTTTCTGCCTGCCAACCTCCAGCATCTCTTCCTGTGGCATGAAAAACTCGCTGTATTTTGATTTCTGCTCCTCCATGATCTCAAAATTTCATACGAAGATACAAAATAGCTGGTGAGTTGTTGAACTGGTGAGCTGGTGAGTTAAAAAAAAATAACGAACTCGCCAACTCGCCAGTTCGCCAGCTAGAACTCAATTCTCCGCTCGTCGTCCCCACTGATCCAAACCTTGACAACATCCGCGGGTAATAATTCCTCTACCAATTCCGGCCATTCAATGAAACAATAAGCGCCGGAATAGATATACTCTTCATACCCTATATCAAAAACTTCCCCGATCTTCCTGATCCTGTAAAAATCAAAATGAAATATAGAGTTGCCTGTTGATGTTTTGTACTCATTGATGATCGCAAAAGAAGGGCTTTGAACAACATCAATGGCTCCCAAAACAGAAGAAATAGCCTTAATGAAAGTTGTTTTGCCGGCGCCCATTTTTCCGTAAAATGCAAAAACACGCTGGCCGGGATGAGAAGCCAATAACTTTTCTGCTGCCGGTAAAAGGCCGGTTTCGGTGGTAATGTTAATGATCAACTCAGAATAAAGAAAAAATTATTGTTTCGGCTTCATGACCACAAACGGGATCATGACCTCTTCGATTGAAACACCTCCATGCTGGAAGGTATTCTTGTAGTAGTTCACATAATAATTGTAGTTGTTCGGGTAAGCAAAGAAATCATCATTCATGCAGAAAACAAAATTCGAACTCACATTCATCTTCGGAAGATAGGCATCTGCAGGATTCCTGATCTCGAATACTTCGTTGTGTTCAAATTTCAATGCTTTCCCTGTCTTATAACGGAGATTTGTATTGGTGTTCCGGTCGCCCAGTATCTTCACCGGATTACTGACACGGATCGAACCATGATCAGTTGTGATCACCACATTGACATCTTTCTCTGCAAGGAACTTAAAAATATCCAGCAGCGGCGAATGCTGGAACCATTGCATGGTCAGCGAACGGTAAGCCTTTTCATCATCCGCCAATTCCCGGATGATCTCCATCTCGGTACGGGCATGTGAAAGCATATCGACAAAATTATAGACGATGAAATTCAGCTTGTTCACCATCAGGTTGGGCAGCGACTCCACCAGTTTCCGTCCATAAGTCATGTTCAGCACCTTGTAATAGGAATACCGGATATCCCGTCCGTACCGTTTTAAAAGCTCTCCCAGCAATTCTCCTTCATAATTGTTCTTCGTCCCCTCTTCGTCTTCATTCATCCAGTATTTCGGATATTTCTTTTCGATTTCTGTTGGAAGCAATCCTGCAAAGATCGAATTCCTTGCATATTGGGTCGCTGTGGGAAGGATGCTGAAATAGATCTCATCCTTTTCAACCCGGAAATATTCTTCCAGTACGGGCTGCAAAACCTTCCATTGATCATACCGGAAATTATCGATCAGGATAACGAAAAGCGGGCGGTCATCGTTCAGGAGCGGAAATAGCTTCTCCTTTATCAGGTTGTGCGACTGAACCGGTTTGTCAATGTTTTTGTTGTTCAGCCAGTCGGTGTAGTTTTTCTCAATAAACTTCGCGAATGCATGGTTCGCTTCATCTTTCTGCATTTTCAGTACCTGGTTCATCCCTTCGTCCTGCGATTTCTCCAGTTTCAGTTCCCAGTAGGTGATCTTTTTATATACTTCTACCCATTCTTCAAAGTTCAACCGGGGACTGATTTCCATCCCGATATTCCGGAATTCCTGCTGGTATTGAAAGCTTGTTTTCTCGCTTACCAGTTTTTTTGTCTCCAGGTTCTTCTTGAGGCAGAGCAGGATTTGATTGGGATTGACAGGTTTAATGAGATAATCGGAGATATTGGATCCGATGGCATCCTCCATGATTGTTTCTTCCTCACTCTTTGTAATCATCACGATCGGAAGATTCGGAAAATCGGATTTCATCTTCATCAGGGTTTCAATCCCCGATAACCCTGGCATCTGCTCATCCAGAAAAACGATGTCAAAATCTTTCTTCCTCAAAATTTCGACAGCTTCCTGCCCGTTGTTCGAGGTATCTACGCCATACCCCTTTTCTTCTAAAAAAATGATGTGCGGTTTCAAAAGGTCTATCTCATCATCCACCCATAAAATATTCGTCTTCACCATGGTTTCTAATTTATCACAATTATCATATAGGATAAAATGTCGTAATATTGCTTTTATTGTCCGCCATGCGTATTTTTATCATCTTTTAACAAAGTTACACGGAATCCGGCGATGAGCAACTTGCCCTATAAACGAAAAATTATCAATGATCCTGTTTACGGATTGATCACGGTACCGAACAACCTTGTTTTCGATATCATAGAACATCCCTGGTTTCAGCGGTTACGCAGGATCATCCAGCTCGGACTTACACATTATGTCTATCCTTCAGCCGTTCATACCCGGTATCAACATGCACTGGGAGCCATGCACCTCATGACCCAGGCAGTGGAAGTTCTGCGATCAAAAGGGATTTTAATTTCTGCGGAAGAAGAAGAAGGTGTTCTTTGCGCCATCCTGCTGCATGATATCGGCCATGGCCCATACTCTCATGCCTTGGAACAGACCATGGTAAGAGACCTCTCCCATGAAGATCTTTCCTTGCTGATGATGGATTCACTGAACGATTTCATGAATCATCGACTGGATACGGCCAATAAAATATTCCGGAACGACTATCCGAAAAAATTCCTTCATCAGCTGGTCTCTAGCCAGCTTGATATGGACCGGCTTGACTACTTGTCGCGCGACAGTTTCTTTACGGGCGTGGCAGAAGGGGTTATCAATACGGACCGGATCATTAAAATGCTTACCGTTGTGGATGATCAGCTTGTGGTGGAAGGGAAAGGCATTTATTCCATAGAGAAATTCATCATCTCCAGGCGGCTGATGTACTGGCAGGTATACCTCCACAAAACTGTAATCGCTGCAGAATACATGCTGGTAAATATCCTGAAACGGGCCAAAGAACTGGCTTCGGAAGACATCCCCTTGTTCGGTTCTCCGGTACTGCATCTTTTTCTTTATTCCAATATCACCATCGAACATTTCCTTGAAGATCGAAAATGGATCGAAGATTTTGCAAGGCTGGATGATTACGACATTCTTTCCGCCATCAAAGTATGGACAACACACCGTGATCCCATCCTCTCATATCTTTGTAAAAGCCTGGTTGACCGGCATCTGTATAAAGTCGAGATTCAGAATGAACCTTTTGACGTGCAGTATCTTGCTTCCCTGAAGGAAAAAACGATTACACAATTCCGGTTAAAAGAAGAAGAGGTCGGTTATTTTCTTGTTGAAGGTACCGTTACGAATAATGCCTATAATCCCGAACATGACCGGATCCGGATTCAATCCCGCAACAATGAGCTGGTAGATGTTTCCGAAGCATCCGACCAGTTGAATATCTCGGTCCTTTCAACACCGGTGAGCAAATACCTTTTGTGTTACCCAAAAAACCTGGTCACCTGACCGGTTGCGGGGAAAATATTTTCGGGCTGTTTCGAAATTAATTGGTAACTTGCAAGCCTTTTCTGAGTGTAATTATCTATAATAAAGAGCATTGATGGATTTTACCGCACGACAGATCGCAGACGTTCTGAATGGAAAAGTGGAAGGGGATCCGGAGGTAACCGTATCCAGACTCGCAAAAATTGAAGAAGGCCTTCCCGGAACTATGACCTTTCTTGCGAACCCGCTTTACACGCCGCATATTTATACCACAAAGGCGTCCATCATTGTAGTAAATGAGGATTTTATACCTGCACAACCCATTGCCGGCACCCTGATTCGCGTGGAAAATGCTTATACTTCCTTTGCAAAACTCCTGGAGATATTCCAGAACCTGCAATCCGAAAAAAAAGGGATTTCACCCCATTCTTTCATTTCCAAGAGTGCGAATATCGGCGAAGATGTTTACATCGGAGAATTCGTTTCGGTTGGCGAAAATGCCGTAATCGGTAACCAGGTTCAACTCCATCCTCAAACCTTCATTGGCGACAATGTCACGATTGGTGATAAAACAACGATTTTTGCCGGTGTGAAAATCTATCATGATTGCGTGGTTGGTACTAACTGCACGCTTCATGCAGGCATTGTTATCGGGGCAGATGGTTTTGGTTTTGCTCCCCAGGCCGACAACCAGTACAAAAAAGTGATCCAGGCAGGGAATGTCGTAATCCACGACAATGTTGAGATCGGGGCGAATACTACGATTGACCGGGCAACGCTGGGGTCGACGGTCATTCATTCAGGGGTCAAGATCGACAACCTAGTTCAGCTTGCGCACAATGTTGAGATCGGCGAGAATACTGTGATCGCGGCACAGACCGGGATCTCAGGTTCGACGAAAATCGGGAAGAACTGCCTGATCGCCGGACAGGTAGGTATTGTAGGGCACCTGAACATCGGAGACAATGTAAAGATCGGCGCCCAGTCGGGTATAGAACATGACATCAAAGACGGGGATGTTTTTCTCGGTACTCCCGCACTGGAAGCCGGAAAAACCCGGCGTTTGTATGTTTATTGGCGAAATTTTGACCAATTGGCAAAGAAGATATATCAGCTGGAAAAATTGTTGAAGAAAGAATAACGGTTTTTTTTCTAACAAAGATTATGAGCGATAACCAAAAAA
Organism: Bacteroidales bacterium; assembly: GCA_017882335.1. Classification (GTDB taxonomy): domain Bacteria; phylum Bacteroidota; class Bacteroidia; order Bacteroidales; family FEN-979; genus FEN-979. Next base: position 20,879 of record JADGPR010000044.1, read on the forward strand.
CCATAAAAACCTCCATCTGCATTTCAGGTACCGGTCTTCATACCGGCAATGACGTGAATCTGAGTTTTCATCCTGCACCTGAAAATTTTGGTTATAAATTCAAGAGGATTGACCTGGATTCCGATATTATGGTACCGGCCGATGTGGAGCATGTTGTGGATACTTCCCGCGGTACCAGCATCGAATACAAAGGGGTTCGGATTGATACAATAGAACATGTGCTGGCAGCGCTGGCAGGGCTCGAGATCGACAATGTTCTGGTGGAACTGGATCAATCGGAAACACCTATTCTTGACGGAAGTGCGCGTATCTATGTCGAAAAACTTCTGGAGGCAGGCATCGTCGAGCAGAAGGCTATCCGGAACTACTTCGAATTGGCCACCAATGTCACCTATACAGATGAAGAAAAGAAAGTGCAGATCATCGCCATCCCAGCAAAAGAGTTCCAGCTTTCAGTGATGATCGATTATGATTCCCAAGTTCTGCCTTCACAAAATGCCGTCCTTACAAAGATTCGTCAATTCAGGGACGAGTTTGCCCCTTGCCGGACCTTCGTTTTCCTGCATGAGCTGGAATTCTTACTCAATAACAACCTGATCAAGGGAGGCGACCTTAACAATGCGATCATATTCGTAAACCGTGTGGTGTCACGGAAAGAACTGGACCATCTTGCCCATATATTCAATAAACCCCGCGTCGAAGTCCTGAAGGAAGGCATCCTGAATAACCTGGAACTGAAATTTCCAAATGAACCGGCCCGGCATAAATTGCTCGACATGATCGGCGACCTTGCCCTGGTTGGGATGCCAATAAAGGCACATGTGATAGCCAGCCGGCCCGGTCATTTTTCAAATGTTGAATTTGCGAAGCTGATCAAAAAACAACTGTTGATTCACCAGCGAACAGAAACGGTTCCGCAGTTTGACCTAAACAAGAAACCAGCCTACGACATTATACAGATTCAGAAGGTCATTCCCCATCGCCCACCTTTCCTCCTGATCGACCGGATCCTTGAAATCAGCGAGAATCATGTGGTCGGGATGAAGAATGTGACGATGAATGAACCTTTTTTTGTAGGCCATTTCCCGATAGAACCGATCATGCCGGGCGTTCTTTTGATAGAAGCCATGGCACAGACCGGTGGCATCTTTGTACTGAGCTTTGTTCCGGATCCGGAAAATTATATCACCTATTTCCTCAAGATCGATAATGTGAAGTTCCGGCAAAAGGTAGTTCCGGGAGACACCGTGATCTTCCACAACAAACTGATCGATCCAGTAAGGCACGGGATCTGTCATATGGAAGGAAAGGCATATGTGGGCAACAAAATCGTTATGGAAGCCGAATTGACGGCACAAATTCAAAAAAAATAAAAAACTCATGAATCAACCCCTGGCTTATGTCAATCCCCAGGCAAAAATAGCTGCCAATGTAGTTATTGAACCTTTCGTCTGCATCGATAAGAATGTGATCATTGAAGAAGGGACCTGGATCGGCTCCAATGTGACCATCCTGGAGGGCACCCGTATCGGTAAGAACTGTAAAATATTCCCGGGTGCAGTCATCGGAGCCATTCCGCAGGATCTAAAATTTGCCGGCGAAGATACAATCGTGAAAATCGGGAATAATGTCATCATCCGCGAATTTACCACCATCAACCGCGGCACCAAGGCGAGTTATGAAACAGTGGTTGGCGATAACACCTTATTAATGGCTTATGTTCATGTGGCCCATGATTGTGTTGTAGGAAATAATGTTGTCATGGCTAATGCTGCAATGCTTGCCGGGCATGTAATTGTGGATGACTGGGCAATAATCGGGGGGATGGTTCCTGTCCTCCAATTCTGTCATATTGGAGCACACTCAATTATAGCAGGCAGAACAGGTGTAGCGAAAGATGTTCCTCCATATACAAAAGCAGCAAGAGAGCCCCTTTCATATGTTGGGGTTAATTCGATCGGATTGCGCAGAAGAGGATTTTCTATTGAGGTAATCAATAAAATCCAGGAAATTTACAGGATCATCTTTCTGAAAAGCTACAATGTTTCACAAGCCGTTGAGATCATTGAAGCCAAAGTGGAAGCTACACCCGAACGCGATGAGATCCTTTCCTTTATTGCCAATTCCAGTCGCGGGATCATGAAGGGTTATTCTAAAATTCGTGAAAAATAAACGATACTTGCAGGTTTCTCATGCCGAATTCATCATTCCCCTGTGAAAATTATTCTTACTGGTACCGGCAAAAAATTTAATACCGAATGGATCTTTCGGGAACTCAGCTATTCCTTCGAGAAAGATCATTCCTATGCGATCCTCGGAAGAAATGGCTCAGGGAAATCAACCTTGTTGCAGGTCATCGCCGGAAGTATCCACCCCACTTCCGGAAAAGTAAACTACAGCAAAGGCGGACAGGAAATCCTTGTGGAAAAGATATTTCAACACCTGACCATTGTAGCACCATACCAGGAATTGATCGAGGAATTTTCCCTGCGGGAGATGTTGGATTTTCATTTCTTTTTTAAGTCACTGGTTCCGGGATATACCATTCCGGGTATCATCGACAGGATCGGGTTTAAGGATCCCGGCAGGAAAACGATCCGGTTCTTTTCTTCTGGTATGAAACAGCGGGTCAAGCTGATCCTTGCATTGTTCAGTGATGTTTCTGTTGTATTGCTGGATGAACCTACAATGAACCTGGATGAGACCGGTACGAACTGGTACCTTCAGCTGGTCAATGAAATGACAAAAAACAGGATCATCCTCGTATGTTCCAACCTCCAACAGCAGGAAACCTCTTTCTGCACTAAAAAATTATTTATCGAAGACTATAAACCGCAAAGAGCGTCCTGACAGTTGAAAACGCTCTCTGCCGGGTGTTTTCCATCTCTTTTCATGAGTAAATCCAAAAATTATTCCTACTTTTGCACCCCAATTCTTTCATTATCAATAAAATTTTTATGGCAACAACCGCTGATATCAGGAATGGTTTAGTAATTGAATACAATAATGATCTTTTTTCAATTGTAGAATTTCAGCATGTGAAGCCAGGCAAAGGACCTGCATTCATCCGTACAAAACTCAAGAACCTCAAGACCGGCAGGGTCATCCCAAATACCTTTGATTCCGGTGTCAGGATTAACGTGGCAAGAGTTGAAAGAAGAAAATATCAATACCTGTACAAGGACGATTCAGCTTATCATTTTATGAACACCGAATCCTTTGAGCAGACGTTTATACCCGCAGAGATGATCAATGCTCCTGCTTTCCTCAAGGAGGGTCAGGAAGTCGAGATCCTTTTCCATGCCGATACCGAAACCCCGCTGACCTGCGAACTTCCAACGTATGTGGTGCTGAAAGTGACCTATACCGAACCCGGTATGAAAGGCAACACTGCAACTAACTCCACGAAGAACGGCACGGTTGAAACCGGAGCAACAGTAAGGATTCCCCTCTTCATCGAATCAGGTGAACTGATCAGGGTGGATACACGTACGGGTGATTATTCCGAAAGGGTGAAGGCATAGGGCACTAATCCCGGATGCCGGATAAAAACCGGAATAATCTGATTAACAATACTTCAAATTACAAACGATGAAATTTGATACTCCTCAAACACTGAAAAAAATTGCCGGCCTTATTCATGCACGCTTTGTCGGTGATCCGGATTTTTTAGTTTCCGGGATCAATGAAATCCACATGGTGGAACCAGGTGATCTCACTTTTGTCGACCACCCCAAATATTACGACAAGGCTTTAAAGTCAAAAGCTACCACGATCCTGATCAACAAAGACGTGGATCCCCCTTCTGGCAAGGCACTGATCATCTCCGATCATCCCTTTGATGATTATGTTTTCCTGGTAACAACATTCCGTCCTTTTGAAAAGGCTGTATCTGCCATTAGTCCTTCTGCCGAGATCGGCGAAGGAACCATTATCCAGCCTGGTGCTTTTGTGGGGAATCATGTGAAGATCGGAAAGAATTGCATCCTCCATGCCAATGCCAGCATTTATGACCATTGTGTCATCGGCAACAATGTCATCATCCATTCAGGTGCCGTGATCGGCGCAGATGCCTATTATTTTCAACGCCGGCCCGAAGGTTATAAAAAGCTGGAAACCTGTGGCCGGGTCATACTGGAAGACAATGTTGAAGTGGGTGCAATGACCACTATCGACAAAGGTGTTTCAGGAGATACCTACATTTCCTTCGGAACGAAGTTCGATAACCATGTCCAGGTTGGCCATGACACATACATCGGTCGAAATTGCCTCATCGGAGCATTTTGCGCTATTGCAGGAGTAACAAGGATTGAGGATGATGTTATTCTTTGGGCCAGCGTACTTGTCAACAAAGACCTTGTGATCGGGAAAGGCGCTATTGTTCTTGCCGGTTCCGGAACCGAAAAGTCACTTGAAGGTGGGAAAACCTATTGGGGTATACCCGCAATTGAAGCCCGGAAAAAATGGCGTGAAGTCGCAGCTTTGAAGATGTTGCCGGATATCCTGCAGAAACTGAAATAACACTTACAGTTTCTTTCATTGCGAAGAAAATCCAAATCGTAACGCGTAACGCGTGACGCGTCACGAAAACCGTAATTCGTAATCTGTAATTCGTAATTCGTAATTATTTTTCCTTAGTGTCGGAAACCTCGTTATCAGTCCTGTTCTTGGGTAAGTAATAGAGATCGAGTGCAACCAGGATGGCAATGAATCCCCAGAAGGGCACAGAAGCTTTGTCCGTATCGAGAAAATCATTCATGGTCCCATGGAAGTAATAGGTGACCAAACCCAACAGAACCGATAGACTCAGCATTTTGATCTCTTTCGAATCAGTCCTCTTATAAACCCGTAATCCGGTGAGGACGACAAAGACAAGGATACATACTACCCAGAAAGCACCCAGCACTCCTGATTCTGCCAGTGGGCCGATGTATTCACTGTGGGCATTTCCTTTATCTCCAGCATTGGTACTGATCCTTGTTTTCTCGCTGAACCGCTGGAAAGGAGCATATTCAAACTGGTATGTTCCCGGCCCGAAACCCAGCACAGGCCGTTCCCGGAACATACGAAGAGCAGATGCCCAACGGTTCAGACGTTCCAGGTTTGAATCATCGGTTGTAACATTGGAGATAGACTGTACATGTTCAAGAAAATTGGCAGATGACCCCTGTTTGTTTTTCTCGAGTTTCTCCCAGATGTTGTTTTGAAAAAGGAAGAAAAAGCTTAGGAGGATACCGAAAGTAAGCAGGATCCACTTCAGTTTTATCTTCAAGGCGATGACAAGGTAGATCAGAACAGCGAATGCAAGGCTTACCCAGGCGGCCCGGCTAAAGGAAAGGACAAGGGCCATGATGAGTATTGCAAGAACCAGAAATGAGAAAAACCGCAGGGTGTTCGAATAGGTTCTTGTAAAAGAGAAACCGACAAATACGGGGATAAAAAATGCCAGGATGGCGCCGTAAGCGGTATGATCATTATAGAATGGCTCCATAACCCAGTGACCCGATTGTTCGGAAAATCCCCATAAATAATGGTTATAGGTTGTATAGAAGATCACCCCGACCAAGGGAATGGTATAAAGCCAGATAAATGAACGGATGTTCTTCAACTTCCGGAACAAAAGGATCCCAAGGAAATAAAAAGGAACAACGAACCATAACCTTGCCGTCAGCGATTTTATGGATACCAGGGGGATCTGGCTGGTAAGGCTGGTAATGAACATCCACGCCAGGCTGAGCAAGATTATAATGGTGAGCGGATGCTTAAGGATCTTCCGGTCGTAATTGTTTGAATAAAAAAGTTTGATAATGAACAATGCCAGAACTCCAGCCATCAGCGGCTCGGTTGGAAGTGAGATTCCCAATCCGAATTGAGCATCCGTCAAATTGATTGCAATCGGGGTGAAAAATGCGATCAAAAGAAGTATCTTGTCCATGGAATAGAAATACAGGTACAGGATCATGGCAAGAACAGGGATCAGGAGTGTCCAGTAGACATCCCTAAGCATAAAGTATACATTGAGTGCGATAAAAATCACACTAATGGCATATACCCAGTTTATTTTCGTTCTTTCCAGCAATTTTTTAACGAATGATTTTGGGTTATACGGTTGCTTGTGTCGCAGGCTGTTTCCGGCGGCTTTCGATGATGCCGATTATGATGACGGCCAGGAATAAGGAGGCCAATGCAGAAACCACCACGATGACCCATCTTACGGGATATCCCTTTTTATCAGCCACGAAAGGCTTGTTCAGCACGTTAACATAAGTATAGTTCCGGTTCAGGTCCAGAACGGCCCGGTCGTAATCCAGTTTAAATGCGCTGTAATCCTTCGTAATTGCAACCATTAAATTCGATATCATTTCCCGCTCTCCGCCTTTCTCCTCGAGGTTTTTCTTCAGCCGGTTCACCTCACCTCCCCTGCTGCCGGAACCTCCTCCCGAAAGATAAGCCCGCATAACTTCACGGGTCTGGTTTGGATAATCCAGCAAACCGTAGTTAACACCAAGTTCATATGAACGCTGCTGAATGGAATCCATTTCCTTTCTCTTGTAGTTGGTA
>JADGPR010000096.1 GCA_017882335.1 Bacteroidales bacterium
CTTGATGTCAAAACAATATCAGTAGAGTCCCCGGAACAAATTGATTTTGAAAGCGGATTGTTTGTAACCGAAGGAACAGGCGTAGTCGTTACTATTACTGTATCTGAAACAGGGCAATGAACATCGGAAACTTTGACCCAATATGTTCCAGGTGTTTTCACCCAAATTGTCTGTGTACTATCTCCTGTGTTCCAATCGTACCATGATCTTCCAGTTCCTGCATTTAACAGAATACTATCACCTGTACATATTTGTCTATCAGGTCCAAGATTTACTGGGGTAAAGAAGTAATAAGATATATTTATCGTATCGCTTAAATTACATCCCCCTTCTTCGGTGGTATGAACCCAGTAAGTACCGGGTTGTGTGACCCATATGGTTTGTGTAGTATCTCCAGTATTCCAAATATATGTGTCGTGTCCATAACCAGCATCAAGAAGAGTACTGTCTCCCGGGCATATGCTGCGGTCAGTACCCAAATACAAGGCACTGAAATCAGAAAAGTAGGCTATTTTGGCATAATCTGCAGTATCCGTTGCCTGACAATCTGAAGATAAACAAAGTTGAAATCTTCCCTTCGAATTTGTGACGGCAATATTGAATCCAAGTGGAAAGTCACCATAAGCTGCTCCAAATGATACTAATGTTCCAAAAGTACCAGGTACAGCATAATAATTGGTCGAATCGAAGCCTGGATCCGGGGTAAATATAAAACCAGACATATAGCTTTTCTTTACTATTATCATATCTTGAAAACTTGGGTATTTCCCACGTGGAGGTGTCACTGTGTAAACGACTCTCCTGGAACCAGCACAGTTCAATGGAGGGACAATTGCAGAGGTTGCCTGTGGTGAACGGCCCAAAAAAGGATATACATTGTTCGGAGAGACGAAATGGTAAACAAGTATTGGGTTATTGGACTGAATATAACACAGAGAAGTAAGTACGCCATTGATTACTCGAAACATATTGATGTTAATTGAATCACCCCTATTTATCGTTCTTGACAGAATCCTAACGCTGTCATTGAATGTTATTGTGGTTCCATCTTCAAAGGCGTAGATGTAGATATCATCCCTCTGAGATACCCCGGTCGCGGAACCAAAAGCATATTCTGTTCCTGCCAGTTGTCTGGGTATTAGTTGTCCTCCTGCAATATCCTCCGAATTATCTATTGTTCCAGGTATATATACGGCATCATCCGAGATGGTTATGGCAATCGGTTTATTTGAAAAGACAAAAGAGCCTGCGAGATGTTTTGTTGAATCTCCGGATACAGCGCTACCATTCCATGTCTGTCCTCTGTTTAGCATAATATGTATCGTATCATTAGCTAAATGGCCAATAATCGGGACCCGAGGTACAATTTGAACCTGGGTTGAGTCTTCGGTTGACAGAATTTCAAAAGAATTTACCGCGGGGGGATCAGCGTATTGATAATTTGAAAAGTGATGCTGGGAAGGAACGATAAATTCATATCCCAATGCATTTCTGCCCAGAAGTGACCATGTTTCAGCGTTGTGGGGGGATTCAACCTCGTAATATGCGGTGAACTCTTTATCCGAAGTGATATGCAACCCGGTATTCAGAATCGAATTGGCGGGTTTTGTTTCCACCTGATCAATAAAGTTTGTCAGATTGATGGAACTGGGAAAATTATTATTAACAACGACAGATATAGGTGTAAATGACGGGTTGGCAGGCTGATCAACCCTCACCGTTACAGGCCCATCAGCAGTTGTGAAATAAATGCGTATTGGAGTGTTCAGGTTTTGATATAGAACAGGGCTTGGAGGTATGAACTGATGAGTTACAGGGGGGGCAGCAAACCAGAATTCATAATCGGATTGAGAGAATCCAAAGAAAGGCAGAGAAAGTAATAAACCGAAGAGATAAAGATGTTTCATACTTTACTGATGACGGGTAAAGATAATAAAAAAATATAACAACAACCTGCATTGCAGGTAAATCAACCTACAAAAGTCAGATGTACTATTTAAAAAAGACAAGGAAGTTGGTAAAAGGTTGTTTCATGCTTCCGCGACCTTTGCAGTTAAAGAATATTTGTATAAATGTTTCTCGCAGATTTTCGCAGATTAAGCGCATATTTTCGCAGAATAAACTCGCCAGCTCACCAGTTCGCCAGTTCGCCAACTAAAAAGGGGGTTGCTTCGGCACTTCGTGCCTCGCAATGACGATGGCGACAGTGGTTATAAGGGGATTACTTCGTCGCTGCGCTCCTCGCAATGACAATTGGCAACCTAACCCACACTGCGTTAGGGATTGGAGTGGAAAGCCCGGAGCGAGGAACGAGCGAGGACTTGGAACGGAAAGCCCGACCCGAAGGGGAACGCCATAAAAAAAATGCGGGAATGCAGAATTCAGAATGCGGGAATGCAGAGAAATAGACACATAGTTCACAGTAGAGAAACTTAATTTGCTAATCCATCCTAAAGAACTAATTTTGTCCCCGGTTTCACCGGGAAATTATTTTTCCGGCATGATGATGAGGAAACCGGTATTTCTGAACCGGAATGATTTTGCTTTCAGCGGAATACCTGCCAATAATCCTATCGTTTAACTTATAAAAAGAAATTCAGTGGACATTTTTAAAAAAATTATTGCAAACAAAGGGCCTCTCGGCCAATATGCAGACCAGGGTTACGGTTATTATTCTTTTCCGAAACTGGAAGGCCAGATCTCCGATAAAATGATCTTTAAAGGAAAAGAATGCATTGTATGGAGTCTGAATAATTACCTGGGACTTGCCAATCACCCGGAAGTAAGGGAAGCAGATACCAAAGGTGCTGCAGACTGGGGAATGGGATACCCGATGGGAGCCAGGATGATGTCAGGCCAAACGGAGTACCACCTCGAACTGGAGCGCCAGCTGGCAGAATTTGAAGGAAAAGAATCGGCTTACCTTTTGAATTATGGATATATGGGGATGGTCTCCATCATCGATTCCATGCTCGACCGCCATGATGTTGTCGTGTACGATTCAGAAGCCCATGCATGTATCCTCGACGGTTTGCGTCTGCATATGGGAAAACGGTTTGTTTACCCGCACAACGACATGGCAAGCTTTGAGAAGCAACTGACGCGGGCTAAAAAACTTACCGATGAAACCGGTGGCGGAATTCTTGTCATCACAGAAGGTGTCTATGGCATGTCAGGCGATCTCGGAAACCTGAAAGGAATGCTTGCATTAAAAGATCAATACAACTTCCGCCTCCTGATTGATGACGCACACGGATTCGGTACCATGGGCAATACCGGCAAAGGTACCAGCGAACACCAGCAGGTAATGGATAAGGTAGATGTGTATTTCGGAACATTTGCAAAAGCCATGGCCGGCATCGGTGCTTTCGTTGCCAGCGATAAACAGATCATCAAGTCACTTGCCTTTAAAATGCGCTCTCAGATCTACGCAAAATCACTTCCTATGCCCATGGTTGTTGGCGCCATGAAGAGACTCGAGTTGATCAAAACCCGGCCTGAATTGAGGGAGAAACTGTGGATCATCGTAAAGGCATTGCAATCGGGGCTGAAAGAAAATGGCTTCGACATCGGAAACACCGCATCACCCGTTACACCGGTATTTCTGAAGGGCGGAGTAGGAGAAGCCACTCAGGTAATATATGACCTGAGGGAGAATTACAGAGTGTTCTGTTCCGGTGTGATCTACCCTGTCGTTCCCAAGGGAATCATCATGCTTCGCCTCATCCCTACTGCCGTTCATACGATGGAAGATGTTGAATACACTATCAATACCTTTAAGATCGTTAAACAAAAACTGGTTGCCGGTAGTTATTCCATGGGTGGAGTTCCTTCTGTTGGTGATGAATTCTGATAGCCTTATAAACTATGCCTAAAAGGCCCAGTTTGGAAAATGGAATCTCATGGTTTTTTTATAAAATCAGGCGAAAGATCCATATTCTGCGAATCCGGGGCACGATGTTCCATAGAACGCCCAAAGAGGAGCGTCTGAAAAATCAAAAGGCTTCTCGGCTGAAGAGGATAAGAAAGAAGCGTAGAAAATTCCGTCATATATTTTTTTATTTCCGTCCCAGGACACTAAAAAGATATAACCGGAGACTGAATGCCGAAATACGGAAAGTAAAAGAAGGTCCGACCGGATACCAGGGGATTTCCGGGAAACCAATCATTCATGAAGTAACTCCTCTACTATCTTCACGCAAACTTCCATTCATGAAACGCATCCGGCGCTCAATCCGGATGGCAAGGTATGTTATTAAAAAAGCAAGGCAGCGAAAACCTTCCCATGAAACTTTAGCGGGCAAAAAGAATCGTAACGTATTCCGCAAACTCCGTTATCTTTTTCATACGGGGAACCTGTTTAAAATCAATTTCCGGACAATGCAGGAATTTATGAACCAGAACTATTCCTTCCTGGGAAAAGGAAAATACTTGATCATATTGCTGAATTCCACCTTCATCTTTCTGCTTGCCTACCTTTTTGTTTTCTTGCTTAAAGAAATGGCATTCGTTATTGCAGCGGGTTCTTTTGATATCAAGGCAGTAATGATGTATTACGATGTTGAATACCTTATCCGTAGCAGAGATTGGACGGAAGACGCAGTAAAGGTCGTCTTCAGCACGGGGCCCGTTATAACCTTTATGCTGACATTGATATCCCTTACCATCTTTGCCTGGGCAAGCCATGAAATCTGGTTTGCACGACTCTTTATCATGTGGGTTTTCCTTCAAGCCTTCACGCAGTCATTCGGAGAAATGATCTTCGGTGCCCTTCTGAACCAGGGATTCGGATGGGTGCTGGCTTACCACTATTTTAGTGATACCGGGAAAATGCTGTTCGTGGTCGGGGTTTTATTGGGAATGCTGACTGGCGGATTATTTCTATCAAGGTTTCTTCTGCTGACAGGAAATATTTACTTCAACAACATTGGTAAAAACAACCGGAGCCCGTTTCTCATGTCGCAGATCTTTCTACCTTTCCTGATCGGAACAGGGATGATCATACTTATAAAACAGCCCCTTGAGAATGGTTTTGAATTGATTGTTGAAGGTTCTATGCTTTTGGTACTTCTCCCGGCGATCCTGCGTGCCCGTTTAACCAATGATCTTTTCTTTGATGAAGAGCCAAGGAGAATCCGCATCAAATGGGTATGGATCTCAATAACCATTCTGGCATTCATCCTTTTCAGGATCTGGTTCTGGAAAGGGGTCAGGATATAAGAAGAGAATGCAGGAATAATTGATAATTGACAATGGATAATTGATAGTTATTTCGCCTTTCGCTGTTCGCTATTTCGCTAATTTCATCAATTAATGATCACTTTATTCTTGTAAACAGATTTCCCTCCATCGAGTTTGAAAAGGTAGATGCCTTTTGGAAGCTGTGTCAGATCGAGCGGGAAAACAACCTTGTCCCCTGCCCTATCGATCGTTCCTGACTGAATCAATCTCCCGGTTATATCGAATATCGTAAAAGTGAAGGAACCGGTTCCTGATTCAGGAAGGAGCAAGTGAACGTTACCATTGGAGGGATTGGGATAGACAAAGGTAAAAGTTTTTTGCGTTTGGTTCTTAATCCCAAAACCAATGGGAACCATTCTTACATTCAGTCTTGTTGTATTCCGGTTTGTAACGTTGATCCCGTTGATGGTTCTGGCATAATACCCGAGGCAAGTGTAGGTAAGCGCCCAGTTACCCTGTGCAATCGGCCGGTAATACCAACCGGAAGAAGCATTTGAATATTGAAATGAATTATCGATGTCATGTCCTGTTATAAAGACTTTGGCTCTGAGCGGATTCCCTGTTACGGTATCAGTGACCTGCCCATTGATCCCCTTTGAACATTCTTCAATGTAGTTTAAAAACGACCGTTTATTATAGTTCCAATAATTAATCAACTGACCGGCCGGCAATAACTTAACATTCGACAGCTCAATTGTTACTTCACGTCCAAAGTGAAAATAGGTTGTATAATCCTGTCGTCCTCCCGTGATGGTGTACCAGGCGTAGCCGTTAGTGATCCCGTTATCCAGATCGGTAAAATACCCCGAAGGGCTATGCAGGTGGATGGTATCGGCATATTCGCGGCTTACAAACTGCATCCAGGTATCATCGGCATGAAGCTTCGCCCAGGTATCCCATGGATAATTCACCACTTCTGCACCCCCATGAAAATTGGCCGACATCACAAAATGGTGAATAGTATCATAATGCATGAATGCTTTGGTCTCCATCTGCCAAGGATATCCGTCGGGATGCTGGCCGGCAGCGGGATCCGGGAAGTTACGGTTCAGATCGACACCGTTTGCGTTGTACCTTATTGCCAAGCCTACGGTATTATTACCACCCGCATAGGTTCCGTCGGGATTTGCCAGAGGGTTGATGTAGATCTGGAAATTATTCAGGAGGTTGGTGATCCTCGGAACAGAACCATAGCCGCTTAGCAAGGAATCGATCAGGTGCAACATGAGGATGTAACCAGTGGTTTCATCGCCATGCATTGAAGAAGTATAGAAGAATTCCGGTTTGCCCCGGTTCACATTGACGCTGTCGCTGAGCTTAACAGACAGCAGAAGCCGCCCTTGCGTGGTGGTCCCTAACGTATCAAGCCGGCAGATACCAGGATGATCCGAAGCAAATCCTTGCATATAGGCAACATATTGGTCGTAGGTTGGGTAAAAATTCCAGACAGTACCTGAATGGGGTTTTTTCTGATTTCCTCCCATGTTGAGTTCGGATTCACTCAGCAAGGTTCCCGGGTGAGGCAGAACAGTATAAGTGTATCCCAGTTCCAGGAAATTGCCGAATTCTTTCCTGTTGGCGTAAGCATACACCTCATTCCCTTTCACATTATCTATTGAAATGATCCTGGTCAAAACCGGTATTTCATCCCTGTTAAATATCCGGAAGGAAAAATAGATTTCTCCATTCTTCAAGAACAGATCATCCAGGGTTTGCTGCTTATTCTTCTGTGCATAAACTGAAGAAAACAGGAAAGTGAACATCAATGTAACCAGTGCAAGGTAGTTTCTTTTCATTCGTCAATCAATTTGTTCGAAGAGTTTTTTAATGAGTTTATGGATGTCTTTGTTCACAGGAACCAGCGGTAATCGGACGATATCTTCACATAGATTCATCAGGTTCAGAGTTGCTTTTATCCCGCCGGGACTGCCATCCATGAAAAGGGCATTAATGAGATCTATGAGCTCAAAATGGATCTTACGGGCACCCGTGAAATCACCATTCAACCCAAACCTGACCATTTCTGAAAATTTCTTCGGGAAGGCATTTGCAACTACAGAGATGACCCCATCTGCGCCTGCTGCAAGTAAAGGTAGTGTGATTGCATCATCTCCTGAAATTACAAGAAAACCTTCAGGCCGGTTCTTCAGCAGTTGGAATATCTGGTCGAAGTTGCCCGATGCTTCTTTGATCCCGATGATGTTGCTGAAACCGCGGGCCAGCTTCAGGGTTGTGGAAGCGGCTATATTGCTGCAGGTACGGCTTGGAACGGTATAGAGGATCACGGGTACCGGACTGGCTTCCGCAACAATTTTGAAATGTTGGTAAATCCCTTCCTGTGTAGGTTTGTTGTAATAAGGACAAACGGATAGAATGGCATCGATATTTTTAAAGGGCGTTCCATGAATGGAAAGGATCAGTTCAGAGGTGTTATTTCCTCCCAATCCAAGAACCAGGGGAACGCGGTGATTAATCCTTTCCACCGCAAATTCAATGAGCGTCTTTCTTTCATGTTTCGAAAGGGTAGCGGATTCTCCAGTAGTTCCCATCAGAACGATGTACTCAACCCCATTGCCGATCGTATGGTTGAGAATTTTTTCGAAAGCAAGAAAATCAATGGCATTTGACCTGGTGAACGGGGTTACAATGGCTACACCTGTTCCACGGAGTTTATCCTGTAACTTTTCCGTCATTGTTTATGATGGTTAAATAATGAGTGATCTGCCTGATAAATTCATTGACCGGAGTGGAAGGATTGACATCGAGCATCAGGTCGTAGCATGAGGTGCTTTCTTCAGAATAACGACCAATACGGCACATTGACATGGACAGACCTGAGATGTATTTCAATGGCAGGCTGTCTTTCATATCCAGGTCAATCAGAAGGTCAAAATCTTTCTGGATGAAATCCATCCCCTTATC
>JADGPR010000045.1 GCA_017882335.1 Bacteroidales bacterium
AATTCAGGTGATTTTCTTGAATCCCTGCAAAATTCAAATCTTGAAAAAAAGAAATACAAGGAAGTTACTCCCCTGATCTCGGAAAAAGGATTACGCTATGACCTTACGGTTCCCTTTGCACGGTTTGTGGTCCAGCATCAAAACGAGATCACTTTCCCTTTTAAGAGATACCAGATTCAGCCTGTATGGCGTGCCGACCGGCCCCAGAAAGGTAGATACAGGGAATTTTTCCAGTGTGATGTGGATGTGATCGGTAGCGATTCCTTGCTCAATGAAGTAGAACTCATTCAGATCGTGGATAAAGTATTCACCAACCTGGGACTGAAGTATATTGTAAAACTGAACAACCGGAAGATCCTTTCCGGAATTGCAGAAGTGATCGGTGAACCCAGCCGGCTGATTGATCTTACCATTTCTCTTGACAAAATGGAAAAAACCGGGATGGTATTGGTCATCACGGAACTCCGCCAGAAAGGATTTGCAGATGTTTCGATCGATGCCCTTGTGCCATTCCTGAACTTTGCAGCGGAAAAGGATTTTGCTGTCATCATACCCTTTTTAAAAGAAAATCTTCATGCTTCCTCAATAGGTTTAGCAGGAATCGATGAAATAGAAAAAATTGTAGGTTATCTCCACGACCTTCATTTATCAGATTCGGTTGAACTGGATATTTCTCTTGCCCGCGGGTTGAATTACTATACCGGGACCATTATCGAAGTGAAAGGGGTGGATGTTCCCATCGGGAGCCTTTGCGGGGGTGGCCGTTACGATGACCTTACCGGAGTTTTCGGCCTTAAAGACGTTTCCGGTGTCGGCATCTCTTTCGGCGCCGACCGGATCTATGATGTGATGAATGAACTGAACCTTTTCCCGGAGATGATTGAAGCCACTACAAAAGTTCTTTTCGTGAATTTCGGCGCTGCAGAAGAAAAATACTGCCTTCCTCTTCTTGCCGGTCTCCGCGAATCAGGCATTCCTGCTGAGATTTTTCCGGATGCTGCCAAATTGAAGAAGCAACTGGATTATGCCAACCGTAAAAAAATCCCTTTTGTGGTGCTGGTTGGTGAAAATGAGATGAAGGACGGCAGGCTTACGCTGAAGGACATGAATTCAGGTGAACAAGAGACTCTGACTTTGGAACAGTTAACAGACAAGCTGGTGAACTAGTGAGCTGGCGAATTGGCGAGCTGGCAAGTTAAAAATAGTGAAAAATGAAGAATAAAATGAAAAAACTCACCAACTCACCAGTTCGCCAACTCGCCAACTAATAATAGTAACAGTAAAAAATTTTAATCCAAGTACTAATAAATAGTAGAAAAAAAATGACTCTTGTTATTAAAGGTGCAGGGTTAACCATTGAAGACGTTGTCCGCGTTGCCCGACAGAATGAAAAAGTAGAACTGGACAAAAAGGCCATTGAACGGATTAATATATGCCGTGCCATGCTGGAGAGGAAAATCGAGGCACATGAGATCATGTATGGGGTGAATACCGGTATCGGTGAATTCTCGGAAGTTGTTTTGAATGATGACCAGGTAAAAGATTTTCAAAAATATCTCATCTATAACCATGCAGCTGGTATCGGCGATCCGATGCCGGTTGACTGGGTGCGCGGGGCCATGCTGGGGCGCATCAATGTACATGCACACGGCAATTCCGGTTCACGGCTAGAGATCACACAAACGCTGGTGGACATGCTCAACAAGGGTGTTACGCCTTTTGTTTGCCAGAAAGGATCGGTGGGCGCCTGTGGCGACCTTGCACCGATGTCGCAGATTGCCTTGCTGATGATGGGAGAAGGGCATGCTTATTATAAAGATACGTTATACACAGGGAAAGAAGCCCTCGAAAGGGCAGGAATTCCTGTTCCGGGATTGATGGCACGCGACGGACTTGCCACGATCAACGGATCGAATGTAATGACAGCGATGAGCGCCCTTTTTATTTACGATGCAAACAACTGGTTGAAACAGGCAGAAATTGCCGCTTCGATGTCGCTGGAAGCCATGAAAGCCAACATGCTGCCTTACCTGCCGAAACTGCATGAGGTCAGGGGCTTTAAAGGAGCCATCCGTAGCGCGGCATCCATACGCAAATGTGTTGAAGGCGGCGACCTTGCCGAAGGAAAGGTAAAATGCAAAGTCCAGGATGCCTATTCGATGCGTTCAACGCCGCAGGTTATAGGCGCTGCGCATGATGCACTTGCCTATGCACGTTCGCAGGTTGAGATCGAACTAAATGGGGTTGGTGACAATCCGATCTTCTTTCCGGAAGAAGACCTTCAGCTTTCAGGTGCAAATTTCCAGGGTTCGCCGGTATCAGTTCCGATGGATATGGCAGGAATGGTCGTTACGATGGTCAGCGTAATGTCGGAAAGAAGAATGAACCGTTTGAATAATCCCGCCCTCAGTGTTGGATTACCTGCATTCCTTACAAAAGGTGGCGGCATGTTCAGCGGAATGATGCTCAGTCAGTATACTGCCGACATGCAGATAGTTGAACAACGCATCCTTTCGGCCCCGGCTTCGATACAGTCTATTCCCGCTGCTGCAGACCAGGAAGATTTTGTTTCGATGGGGATGAATACAGCCCTGAAGAATTTCCAGATCCTCGACAATGCTTATGGTATCCTGGGCATCGAATTCATGGCAGCCGCACAAGCCCTGGATTTCAGGGAGTATAAATTCGGAAATGGTGTCAACAAAGCAAAGGAAGTGATACGGAAACATGTTGCTTTCCTCGATTTAGACCGCCCGTTATATCCCGACCATAATGCCATGAAAGCCCTGGTCAGATCCTGCGAGATCCTGGATGAGGTTGAGAAAGTCGTGGGAAGTCTTGAATAAAGTTTCGGAATTAATCAACAGGTAAATGGAGGAACAACAAATGCTGCCGGCTACTGAGGCCAAGGACAAACGGCCGAACCTGCTTACCGTTCTCTGCATACTGACTTTTATCGGCAGCGGACTGAATGCTTTTTCGAACCTGATGGTTTTCATCTTTTTCGATGCATCAATGAATTTTGCAGCAGAACTGGTGAAAACATTCAAGGTACCGGGGATGGAATTGTTCCTGGATGCTAAACCTGTCTACTTTGCAGTCACTGCCTTGATAAATTCCCTGGCCATTGCAGGAGCCATCAGGATGTGGCAATTGCACAAGCATGGATTCCATATTTATACAGTTGCGCAGATCCTGGTGATCCTTGCTCCGATGTATTTTTTCCGGCTCCCCGGCCCGGATTTTTTCAGTATCCTTTTATCAGGAGTATTCGTGATGCTATACGGTTCTACCCTTAAAAAAATGTCCTGAAAATGGAAGAGATCAACACAACTACCGGAAACACCCGGGAAGAATTAGCCAAACGACCCTTCATGCTGACGGTTCTCTGTTTATTTTCCTTCGTCTTTTTCGGCCTGATCTCTGTTCTTTTTCTTGTTGCATTGTTATATACAGGTTCCCTTACTGATATGGTACTCCGGTATGCCCCGGAAAATTCACCTGCCAGGATAACCGTCCTTTTTTATATCCTCGGGGGATTCCTCCTACACGGCTTGTCGCTGACCGGGAATATTCTAATGTGGAAAATGAGTAGGTTGGGATACATCCTATTCGGCATCTCATCAATGATAATTGCTGCTTATCAATTATTCGCAACACAGATCTCACCCCTGACTACGGCCTTTTATGTCGGCCTTATCCTTGCCTTCGGTTTCTTTCTGAAAAAATTGAGATAAGGCACTTAATGGATTCTTTTCTTCTCTGAACCGGAAAATCATAGTTTTTCCCTGCCTGAAGGTTCATTTTGTTTTTTTTCGATATTATTTCAATTCATTAACTTTAAGCAGGTTAAGAAACATACAGTTTTTCACATATCTTTTTTTTAACTTTTTTTTAACATTTTTCGAAATTTGTTTGACATTTCCGGATTTTATTTATTAAAATTGCATTGGATTTGTTAAAAAACAAGAAATACTCATCACACCATATATATCATACCGGATAACATGATCAGGTGTAATCCGGCAGATCTTATTAATATTCCATTGATTATTAATTCATTTACTAACCAAAACCATCTATTATGAGAAAATTTACGATTCTCCTTGCCCTTATGTTGTTCATAGGGTTGCAGGTTGCTCTTGCCCAACGAACCATAACAGGAAAGGTAACCAGCGCTGAGGACAACACTTCGATCCCGGGTGCAACTGTCCTTGTGGCAGGTACTACCGTCGGTGCAATCACCGATGTTGACGGGAGATACACGTTAGTAGTACCAAAAGATAAAAATGTTCTTTTCATCTCTTTTGTAGGGATGAAAACCCAGTCGATCACACTGGGAGTATCCGACATTTTGGATATTGTCCTGGCAACTGAAGCTATGATGCTTGAAGACGTTGTGATCACAGCTCTGGGAATTCCGATGGAAAAGAAAGCTTTAGGCTATTCCGTGCAGGATGTTTCAGGAGATGACATCACAAAAGTTCGTGAAAACAATGTAATCAACTCTCTATCCGGGCGTATAGCCGGGGTTCAGGTTACCAACTCCTCCGGCGCCCCAGGTTCATCTTCGCGTATCGTTCTCCGCGGCGTCAACTCTCTTTCGGGAAATAACCAGCCACTCTTTGTTGTTGATGGTATCCCTATTAATAACACTGACTTCGGTGATGGCGGATTAGGCTTTGGCGGGGTCAACCGGGGAAGCGCAGCCATGGACATTAACCCGAATGATATCGATAACATCTCGGTACTGAAAGGACCTAATGCTGCTGCTCTTTACGGATCACGCGCCTCCAATGGTGTAATTCTTATCACTACAAAAAAAGGATACTCCAAGACAGCAAAGACCAAAGGAATTGGTATTGACCTTTCAAATACCACCACCTTTGAGGCTCCTCTTCGCTTACCGAAATTCCAGAACCAATATGGTCAGGGTTCGGGAGGCAAATTTGCTTTTGTTGATGGTACCGGTGTCGGGGGCGGAACCAATGATGGCACTGACGAAAGCTGGGGGCCAAGACTCGACATCGGATTATTGATTCCCCAGTTTGATTCTCCAATGGATGCAACCGGCAAGCGTATACCTTCACCCTGGGTTTCCCATCCAAATAATGTCAAAGATTTCTTTCAAACAGGCGTTACCACTTCAACCTCCCTTTCACTATATGGTGGCAATGAGAAAGCTAATGGCCGGTTATCCTATACCCAGATGAATCAGAAAGGTATTGTCCCAAATACTGACTATGCTTCCAAAACGTTGAATTTCAGTTTGGGTACAACCTTGGCAGAGAAACTGAACATTACTGCTAGTGGATCTTATATTAATGGCAAGAGCATCAACCAGCCAGGTACTGGATATAGTGGTGAAAATGTTATGCAGCAGTTCACTTGGTCTGGCCGCCAGAATGATATTCCCGGCCTTAGAGAATATGTCTATCCGATTTCAACCGTTCCCAGCCAGAATTTGTGGTATCCTGCGGGATCCAAGTATAATTGGAATTACAACTTCCATAACAATCCCTATTTCACCTTATATAAGAATCTGAATGGGATGGAGCGTAACCGTTTGTTCGGGAATGCCAAAGTATTATATAAATTCTATGAGGACCTGAGCGCCCATTTTCGCACAGGTATTGACTACTATACCAATTTTACAACTAACCGTATTGCCGCTGGCGACATCGAAAATGTATTCGGATCCTATTCTGAAAACACCTTTACATTCAGGGAAATGAATACCGATTTCCTGATTATGTATAACCATAGTTTTAAAGCACCGAAGATTGGCTTGCAGTTGAATTTTGGAGGTCAGAGGATGGATCAGTACACCGGTAATTTGTTCGGATCTGCCGATGAACTCGCTGTACCTGATGTGTTTAATGTTTCAAACTCCCAGGTTCCAATTCGTTCCACCCAACGGCATACCCAAAAAAGAATCAACAGCTTGTATTTCTCCGGACAGGGTTCCTGGAATAAAGCCATTTTTCTTGATTTCACAGGAAGAAATGACTGGTCGAGCACGCTGCCTAAAGGTAGCTGGTCCTACTTCTACCCATCTATTTCCCTTAGCGGTGTAATAACAGATTTATACGACAACAAGTCAAAATATTTCTCTTATGCAAAGCTGAGAATAAGCTGGGCTCGTGTTGGTAGCGATACGGATCCTTACTCACTTTATCCGACCGTTGCATTTGGGCAAGGATGGTCAGGATCGGTAAAGCTTCCGAACCAGTTAATCCCCAATGAACTTCCAAACCCCAAACTTAAGCCTCAGTTTACCAGTTCGCTTGAATTTGGCGGTGATTTCCGTTTCTTTAAAAACCTGGTTTCACTTGATCTTACCTACTATAGTTCCAGAACTACTGACCAGATTCTGACTGCACCGGTTTCCGGAGCTACCGGTTTCAACACGATGAAAATCAATGCCGGCGAGATCACAAACAAAGGGATTGAAGCCCAACTGGGAGTGGCCATTTTCAAGCCCGAGAATCCTAAAAAATTCGGATGGGAAATGGATTTTAACTTTGCAAAGAACATAAACAAAGTCGTATCTTTAACACCTGGTGTTGAGAACTATGTGATTGGCACTGACTGGGATATGAAGGTAATTGCACAGCCTGGACGTCCTTTTGGCGACCTGTTTGGATATGACTATCTCCGCGATCCGAATGGCAACATCATTAACAGGGACGGCGTACCCGTACAGGGAGCCTTAAAAGTTCTTGGGAACTATCAGCCCGACTGGACCGGAGGTGTTTCAGGAGCTTTGTCCTTCTATAATTTCACTCTGAATTTCCTCGTTGATTTCCATATGGGAGGAGAAATCTACTCGATGACAACGACCTGGGGAAGGTATTCAGGAGTATTGGATGAGACCCTGCTCGGACGTGATGGAGGAATTGTTGGAGAAGGCGTGAAAGAGGTATTTGATGCAAACGGCAAAGTAACCGGATATGTGCCAAACGATGTGGTTGTTACAGCCGAAGCATACAATCATTCCGCTTTCTCAAACACCATTCAAGCCGGTTCCGTATTTGATGCATCCTATATAAAATTACGTGAGCTCAGGCTGGCTTATACCTTCAAGTTCAGCAAGACAAATAAAGAACTCACAATTGCGCTCATAGGCCGAAACCTCGCTTTGTTATACAGCAGAGTTCCCCACATTGATCCTGAAACATCCTTCGGCAATTCAAATTTACAGGGAATAGAATATGGACAGTTGCCGTCGACCAGAAGCCTTGGTTTTAATATTGCATTCAAATTATAATTCAAAACTAAAAGACGATGAAAAATATAATCAAACTGTTTACATTCGCTGCTCTCATTCTGAGCTTGGTCACAATATTCAGTTGCACCAAGGATTTTGAGAAGATAAACACGGATAATGATCTTCCGGGTATCAAACAAGCAGCGCCTAACATGCTTCTTACCGGCGCCATCGAATCGATGACCAACAGGGTCCATGAGATCTTTCTGGGCCATGAAATGGGATCGTGCTGGGTTCAGCAGATGGCTAAAATTCAATATACTGATGAAGACCGGTATATTTTCCGTCCTTCTGTTGTAAATATTTCCTGGAGAAGTTTTTATGCAGCATCAGGAGAGGATGTTGTAACAATTTACAACATCGGGAATAAAAATTACAAAGGTGTTGCTCTCGTTTTAAAATGCTATATCGGCAGTGTTCTGACTGACCTTTTCGGACCTGTACCCTATACCAACGCCTGGCAGGGAGCTGGCAGTCTTCTGCCTTCTTACGATACACAGGAGAGCATCTACCGGCTTATGATCGCACAGCTGGATTCTGCCAACACCTATTTTCTGGATGTTGCAGGACTACCCATCGCAGGTGATATTTTGTATAACAACAATATTCTGAAATGGAAACAATTCGCCAACTCTCTTCGCCTCAGACTTCTCTTAAGAATGTCAGCCAAAGATGTAGGTTTCGTGACCACTGAAATGACAAAGATGATCAACGATCCGGCCACCTATCCTCTTTTTGGAAGTAGCGCAGACAATGCTTCATTAGCCTACCTGGGATCGGCACCAAATAACAATCCCATCAACGAGAACCGGAAAACCAGGGACGATCACCGCGTAAGTAAAAATCTCATTGACCTGCTGAAAGATAAATATAATGACTACCGGATCATGGTTTTTGCTAATCCCGCTACAGCAACCGACGAATTTGTCGGACTTCCAAACGGACTTCTATCCGCCGATGCTATAGCATATCTTGGCAATGGCGCCACGAAAACTTGTAAAATGGGTGATTATTTTGTCCAGGCCACTGCGCCGGGTCAACTGATGAATTATGCTGAACTTCAGTTTATTCTTGCGGAGGCTGCCGTTAAAACCTATATCCCCGGTGGAATAGCCCAGGCAAAGGTTTATTACGATGCAGGGATCGCCGGTTCATTCGATCAGTATTCAACTGCGCTCCAGGATATCTTCACCCCGAATTGGGGCGGAACTTTTGGAAGCCTGCCCATCGATTCAGGTTATACCGTTGCAATGGAAGTTGATAAGCACATCAATACTGCAACAGACGCGGAATACTTTGATCCCGCCATTACTGATCCAAAGGCATTGCAATTAATTGCAGAACAAAGGTATATTGCAAATTTTGATCTGGGATTAGAGGCCTGGTTCGAATGGCGCAGAACCGGTTTTCCGGTCCTGATACCAGCAGCTGCCGGAGCAAATGAAGGGAAAATACCCATCAGGGTACCTTATCCTACCGACGAGACAGCCACTAACCCGACACAGCTTGCAGCAGGAGTAGCACTCCTTGGCGGTGCCGACGGATTGAATACACCCGTTTGGTGGAATAAATAACAATATGGTTTTACGTGATTTATAAATAAAAATCAAATGTCCATGAAAAAAATAAAAAACATTTCAAGATGGCCTTTCCTCCTGGGATTTTTAATCCTGATTATGGCTGCTTGTAATAAAAATGATGTCACAACAACTAAGGATGCCTTGGAGGGAGGACTCGTTAAACCCATGCCAGCATTTTTCTACAAACTTGGCATAACTACTAAGGTTGATATTAGTATTGCACCAGACCCATCTCAGATAAGTGAGATCTATGTCTACAATAAGTTTATCAATATCGATGGGACAGAGAGTAATGAGGTTCTGTTAAAGACTATAACCGGATTCGGAAGTCATGATACTTTGCATCTTTCATATGCCGACCTGAGGAAGGATATAGTCTTTAACGGACTGCCATTGCCTGCTGCCGACACCTCCCTTCCGATCGGATGTTCATTTTTACTCCGTTACGAAGTAAAGATGGCTGATGGAAGAAAATTAATCAATCTGGCTACAACCACAATCGGTGTTTCCAACTTTTTCGCTGGTTCATATCAGGCAACGGGTTACTTCACTCATCCCAATCCAGCTTCGAGTCGGGCTCTTAATGCGAAAAAAGACCTGATTGCTTTAAATGCGTTTGAGTGTTGGACAACAGTCGCAGATTTGGGCGGTAATGGTTATATGATGAAGATCAATATCAACCCCGCAACCAATGCGGCAGTAGTTTACGCCTATGGCTCTACCACTCCTGAACTGTTTATGTCAACCGATAAAGTGTCAAAATATGATCCGGCCACAGGAGTCATAAGCCTCTATTATTTTTATGTTGGGGCTTCTGGAAACCGTGTTATTGAAGAAATCTTCACACCGATCCCATAATCATCTTCGGAATGAGGTTCCAGGGTACAAATTACTGATTAACTTTTGAATAAAAAAGAGGCTGTCTCAAAAATACGAGACAGCCTCTTTTTTATTGAATCAGGCCATTTTTATCTTTTCCTGAAAAAACTGAAATTCACATTCCCGTATTTGCGGTGCTGGTCAAAACAAGGATGTTGCGAGAAATTATGATCCCTCGAATGTTCAAGGATAAATAACCCCTCATTTTTCAGGATCAGACAGTTGAGAATAAGGTCAGGTAATAAATCAATTCCTGCCATGTCATAGGGCGGATCGGCATAAACCAGGTCATACTCCCCGAAGGGATGCTTAAGGAACTGAAAGACATCTTCCCTGACGGCTTCCAGGTTTTCCGCATTCATCGACATGGCCGTTTTATTGATGAATGCAACACACCGCGTATCGATATCAATGGCCGTCACCATTTCACTTCCCCTTGAAAAAAACTCGTAGGAGATACTTCCTGTCCCGGCAAAAAGATCGAGCACATGCAGCCCTTCCATGTCAATGAGGTTGTTCAGGATATTGAAAAGGCTTTCCTTCGCAAAATCGGTGGTGGGACGAACCGGCAGGTTTACCGGAGGATGAATCTGTTTTCCCCTGAATTTTCCGGTTATGATCCGCATGAGGATGGATTTAAGAGCGTGTAGTAAAAGTGACCGGGAACATCATTGAATAAATAGCTGTAGCTGAATCCTTCATTTCTGCTTAAAAATTCAATATTTCTTATGTACCGGAACAAAAGATCAAAAACGGGCGAGAATTTATCCACGTTCCCGAGAAAGGTAAGGCTTATTTCTTCGGGATTCAGGTTCAATTGCTCAAAAACGAAGATCACATAATAAGCAATATCTTCCGGTGTATGGAAATGAAAAGCATTGCAATATTTCAGTTGTTTTCCTTCAAAGACAAGCAGGTCGAATTGCCCTTCCCGCAGATTCAGAAAAACCTTACGGCCGGCAATATTTTTTACGTTCATCCAGATATTCCCAATGAGAACGCTGGAGATATGGCATAAAGTCAACTTCGGAAAAACCCTCCCTATCTCCTTTCCACAATGTCCGGGAATACTATAAACCGTGTAAATTCCCAGGTGCTCGATCCGATCAGAAAAAACTGCCTCCCCAGATTCACGCTCGTGAAGAAAATTAAAATAGCTTTCTTTTTCACTTTCCAGGAAAAGCACTTCAGGAACTAATGTAAACCGGGAATTCCCAATGATCCCTTTTACAGCATGAAACTGCCCGCCCAACCAGGAATGGGAATTAAACACTTCAGCCAGGTGGTTCCTGAAATAACCAAGCGCGATGAATTTATTTTTTTCAACATCCAGTATACTGTAGCCGAATGTTTTTTCCCCCATTTCAAAGATGAGATCATATTTCAGTGAATCCTTCACGTCAAAAGATTCATCGGCTTTATTCAGGATGGGGCGCAGTGTTTCTGCCATGTTTTCTATTTATAAAATCCAGACAAAAAAGAGATTCAGCATAATGATGATCGAGAAACCGCTGATAAGATATACCCTTGATCTTTTCGTGGAAAAAAAACAGGCATAGATCATTTTCAGAACATTATTGCTGACAACGGCTTGTAATGTTGCAACAGCAATAACATCCATCACAATACGGGATTTCCCCTGGAAGAGGTTGATCAGGAAGGGATCGATATCCGTAAGGCCCACCAGGAAGGAAAGGACATTTAAGCCGGGGCGGCCAAAACGATCCACCACGAACCAGGTAAGAAATGTGAATGTTACGAATAACAAGGCAAAGAGTATTGCCACCTTGAACTCAAGTGGGTTGTTATCGATGGTCAGTTCCGGGTTCAGTGTTGTGTATTCCTTGTTGTGATAGAGCAGGATCACCAGGCCAACGATCGAAGAAATCCCGAAAAGGATAAGGAAATAAAGGTAAACCTGTTGAAAAAGATCGGAATTAAAAATCAATATCAGCACCAGGATCCGGAGGTACATCATGGCCGTAGCGAAAATAATGGCTGCAACATATTGGTTCCGGGATTCAGGGTCCTTCCTGATCTTCCGTGCCAGGATGATGGTTGTTGCGGTACTGCTGTATAATCCTCCCAGGATGCCTGCCAGGATAATACTTCCCTGTTTGAAAACAAACTTCTTCAGCAAATAACTGAAATAGGATATGGAAGACACAACGACCACGGCCAGCCAGATTTTATAAGGGGTCAGACCCAGATCGCGGAAGATAGGTTCGTTGGGAACAATGGGAAGAATAACTCCGGCGATGATCAGGAATTTACCCAGCGTAAGAAATTCACCTTTGTCAAACTTTTGGGAGATATGCGTGAACGACTCTTTCAATTCGGTCAGGATCAATACCGTGACAATGATCAGCAGGACCAGCCAGGTGGGCTGGGTAAGCAGCAACGGCCCGATGCAATAGGTGATAAGGGCGATGATGATCGTGGTCATACCATGATCCTCATGCCGTTGGATATTAAATGCATAATTTATTCCCAGGAACACGGCCAGTACCAATCCTCCTCCCATGAACAAAGCCGGGTTACCAGGTAAGATGCGGAAAAGGATAAAGCCAAGGATGCCTATGAAGGTGAAGGTCCTGTCCGTCCCGAAAGTATGTTCCGGCAACTGCTTGTGGCTGTGCAAAAGTTTTTGCGATAAACCTATCAGCAATGAGAATATTGCGACCAGTAAAAAAGTGATCAGGTCCTTTGGTATTGCATTTATTAGTTCCATAATTAATTACGAATTACGAATTATTAATTCCCCGTCACGCGTCACGCGTTACGCGTTACGAGTACTACCTCTTCACCATCTGTTCATATTCCGGTATCTCCTTCAAAAATACGATCTTCCCATTATCGTGATCAATATGACATGCAAAATGCACCATTCCGTTTGTGACGGCCAGGAAGGGTACCTTCAGCGCCATGTTATACATCGCCACCTGGTCAAAAACGGCCTGCGTAACCATCACTTCCGGGGATTTACATTCAACAATCAGGCAAGGCGCCCCATCCTTTCCATACACCACGATGTCGCTGCGCTTCTTTAAGCGGTGATAACGCAGCGATGCCTCAATAGCGATCAATGAACGCGGTACATTCCGGTGATCAGCGAGGTAATGAATGAAATGTTGCCGTACCCATTCCTCCGGTGTCAGGGCTACAAATTTTTTCCTGACGCTGTCGAAAACCTCCTGTTTCTCACCTTTGTTTCGGATCCGGAGTGCTGCATCCGGTAAATTTAATGTCTGCATTCAGATTGCTGAATTACAAACATACATAAAAATATGACAAATTGGTTACCTTTGTCTTAAGTAACCTGCACGCTGAAAGAGCGTCATACTTAATCCTGATGCATGAAGACTAAGAAAGAAATTGTTGACAACTGGTTACCGCGATACACTGGGACGGCACTTAAAGATTATGGGGATTACATCATCCTGACCAATTTTCACCGCTACCTTGGACTGTTTGCAAAATGGCAGAAAACTACCATTAAAGGTGCTGATAAAGCTATGCCCAGTGCCACCTCCGGCCGGATCACCCTGATCAATTTCGGCATGGGCAGCCCAAACGCAGCTACCATAATGGACCTCCTGGGTGCTGTCAGACCCAAAGCATGTCTTTTCCTGGGAAGATGCGGCGGGCTGAAAAAGAAGAATAAGCTGGGCGACCTCATCCTTCCCATTGCAGCGATCCGCGGAGAAGGAACTTCTGATGATTATTTCCCGGAAAGGGTGCCTGCACTGCCTGCCTTTAATCTTCAGAAAGTGGTGTCGACCACCATCGTCGAACACAAGCGCGACTATTGGACAGGTACGGTATATACCACCAACCGCAGGGTATGGGAATACGATGAAGCTTTCAAAACTTACTTGCGGAAGACCCGTGCGATGGCCATCGATATGGAAACCGCAACGATTTTCAGCGTTGGCTTTGCCAATAACATCCCCACCGGAGCCGTATTGCTCGTTTCAGATCAACCGATGGTGGCATCGGGGATTAAGACACAGGCCAGCGATAAACTGGTTTCCGAGAAATATACCGAGGAACATCTGAAAATCGGGATTGAGTCGTTAAACCATTTGATCAGCCAGGGGTTGACGGTCAAGCACCTGAGGTTCGATTAATTCAGAATCGCATGGCTGCTCCAAAAAACTCGGTCAGTTTCGAAAACATCCTCCTCGATCTTAAGAATAAGATCTACTCCCAAATTTACTTTCTCTATGGGGAAGAATCCTATTTTATTGATGTGATCTCAGATTATATTGAAGAAAATGTCCTTAGTGAAATTGAAAAGGAGTTCAACCAGACCATCATTTACGGGAAAGACACCGATATACCCACCCTGACAAGTTATGCCCGGAGGTTCCCGATGATGTCGAACTACCAGGTTATTCTTGTGAAAGAAGCACAGAATCTGAACAATGTCGAAGAGCTGGAATCGTACATTCTCAACCCAATGGAGTCTACCTTGCTTGTATTGTGCTACAAGTATGAAAAGATCGACCGCCGGAAAACCCTCTATAAAAGTATTGAAAAGAAAGGGATCCTTTTTGAATCGGCAAGGATATATGAGAATAAAATCCCGGATTGGATCGCGGAATATGTAAAAAAACAGAATTATTCAATCTCAACGAAAGCCTGTTTCCTGCTGGCTGAATTTCTTGGGAACGACATATCAAAAATCGTGAATGAGATCTCCAAACTGATCATCAACATCCCGGAAAAACAAGAGATCACAGAAGATTATGTGGAGAAGAACATCGGGATCAGCAAGGACTTCAACATTTTTGAGCTTCAGAAGGCATTGGGTAAGAAGGATGTGCTGAAAGCCAACCAGATCATCAATTATTTTGCCGCCAACCTAAGGGATAACCCGCTGGTAAAGGTGATCCCTTTGTTATTCAGCTATTTTTCCAAGATCCTTGTCTACCATCACCTTCCTGATAAATCGCGGAACAATGTTGCCGCCGCCTTGTCCATCAACCCTTTCTTTGTCATGGATTACCAGCAGGCAGCCACTCAGTACACATCCGGTAAAGTCATTTCGGTCATCTCAATTTTAAGGGAATATGATCTGAAGTCGAAGGGGGTCGACAGCAGCGGAACCTCATTTTCCGACGGAGAGTTGATGAAGGAACTTATTTTCAGGATTCTGCATTGAAACACCTCCTGTGTGGTTGTCTAATAATTAAAGAAGAAATTTTCTCGCAGATATTCGCTGATTTAATCGCTGATTTTCGCAGAAAAAATTCCAATCCATATTCATACAAACACCTCCAGAAAAACGAGCAGTAATTGATTCTGCGGGAATCCGCGTTCTTATCTGCGTAAATCAGCGAGAACAATTTTTAAGTTATCTGTTTTGATGTTCTTGAAAGAAGCTTCAAGAGTAAACTTAGCTGTGAAAAAAAATATTCTTTTTTAGACAACTCCTGCAGGGGAAAAACTGAATCCGCCAGGAGTCTCTATTTTTCCTTTTCGATTTTGTAGTTGTATTCAGGAGAATGATACATTTCCTCGATGACCTGGTGATATTTTTCGATGATAAATTTTCTCCTGAGTTTCAAGGTGGGCGATAATTCACCATCAGCGATATTCCATTCATTGTGCAAAAGCCGGAACTTTTTAATCTTATCCGTTTGTCCCAGGTCCTGGTTAAAACGCTCGATCTCGCGCTGGATACGTTTAATGATCGTTGGATGGTTGGCGGCCTTTTCGCGGGAAACATAGGGCACGTCTTTCACCTCACACCATCCTTTCAGGTACTCGAAGTTGGGGATGATCAGGGCCGCGGGATATGACCTGTTTTCCCCGATCACCATGATCTGCTCAATAAAAGGAGATTCTTTCAGCCGTTGCTCTATGACCTGCGGGGCAATGTACTTCCCGCCGGAGGTCTTGAACATTTCCTTTTTTCTGTCGGTGATCTTAAGGTATTTCCCGTCTTCGATCACGCCGATATCACCCGTATGGAACCAGCCTTCTTCATCCATCACCTCCTTTGTCCGTTCCGGCCTGTTGTAATATCCCATCATGACGCCCGGACTTTTTACCAGGATCTCGCCGTCGTCTGCAATTTTCACCTGGACACCAGTCAGAAGAGGTCCAACTGTGCCAAATTTGATGCCTTCCGGCTCAAACCGGTAGCAGGTGATTCCCGGGGATGTTTCAGTAAGCCCGTAAGCCTCCAGGATCGGCATCCGGGCAGCCCAATAGATCCTGGTCAGGCGGGGATGCAATGAAGCGCTCCCGCTAACGATGAACTTAACGTGGCCACCCATGGCCTTTCTCCATTTACTGAAAACAAGCAGGTTCGCAATCCATAGCTTGATTTCATAAAACCATCTGCGTTTATGATTCAGTTCATACTTATGCCCTTGCCTGAGTGCCCAGAAAAACAATACTCTCATTGGCAGAGGAAGAGATCTTCCCTGCATCACAAGTCTGTTGTACACTTTTTCCAAAACCCTCGGAACAGCTGCAAAAGCATGGGGTTTTATCTCGGCAATACAGGCGGCGACCTCTTCCAGGTTCTGAATATAATAGATGGCAACGCCAAACGACTGGTAAGTATAACCGGCAGTGCGCTCATATACATGGCACAAGGGAAGGAAACTGACCACCCGGTCGTTCATCTCCAGGGGAGGGATTTCGCCCAGGGCCTTATAGTTTGTAATAAAATTATTGTGTGAAAGCATCACCCCTTTAGGCTTTCCTGTCGTACCCGAAGTGTAAATAATTGTTGCCAGGACGCCCGGTTGAATTCCTTCTTTAATTTTCATCAGGTTCTCAGGATGAAGATATTGTTTCCCGGCAGAGAGGATTTCCTGCCAGCTTCTCACTCCGGGGACCGGTTCGATGGTGTAGATCTCCTTTAAGGAAGGGATGTCTTTCAGGATCGATGTTACACGCTGGTAGATCTCCTGGTTCGAAACAATCAGGTATTCCACACCGGCATCATTCAGGATATATTTATAATTTTCCTCGCTGATGGTTGGATAGATGGGTATCTGTATAGCGCCTATCTGGAGAAGCCCCATATCGAAAAAATTCCATTCCGGGCAGTTTAGCAGGATCGTTCCGACTCTTACTCCGGGGGCAACGCCCATCGAGAGTAAACCAAGGCTGATTTCATTGCTGTAAGTAACGTAATCCTGGGCGGAATAGCTGATCCAGGTTCCGTCTTTTCTGTAATTAAAGGCATTCGTCAGGGATGAAAATTCATCCTTGTATAATTCCAGTAAATCAAATAACCTTGTGACTTTCTTCATCAAAAATTTTTTCTTAATAAAAGCGTCAAGATCTTCCTATTGGAAAAGTTTGGAGATTACCGGTTCATGTTTTTTGCTGATAAAGTTCCTGCGGAGTTTTAATGTCGGCGTTAATTCACCCGACTCCGGAGTCCACTCGAGATCGAGTAAATCCCATGATTTTATCTTTTCCGTTTCCCCCAGTGTGGCATTGAATTTATCCACCTCTACTTTAAAGCGTTTGCGGATCCGGGGAAGAAGGATGATCTCAGCATTCGTGGTAAATGGAATCTCCTTAACGCCACAATAGGATTTCAGAAAAGTAAAATCAGGAACGATTAAAGCACCGGCAAACTTCTGGTTTTCACCCAGAACGATGATCTGGTCGATGAACAGGGATTCCTTGAATTTATCTTCAATGAGTTGAGGACTGATGTATTTTCCAAAGGAGGTTTTAAAAATTTCCTTTTTCCTCCCTGTGATTTTCAAATGGCCTTCGGGTTCAATTTGGCCCAGGTCGCCGGTATAAAACCAACCGTCTGCATCGATTGCATCACGCGTCATCTCAGGCTCCTTGAAGTAACCAACCATCACATTCGGCCCTTTGCATAAAATTTCTCCATCATCACCAATTTTCACCTGAACTCCTTGTAAAATCTTGCCCACGGTTCCGAATTTCCTTCCGTTTTCGGTTAGGTCGTTTACCGCAATCACAGGGGAAGTCTCCGTTAATCCATAGCCCTCCAATACATTGATGCCGGCACAGGTAAACATCCTGGCCAAACGCGGTTGCAGCGCCGCACCACCCGAAACCATCAGAAGGTGTTTACCCCCCAGAGCCGCACGCCATTTGGAGTAAACCAGCTTATCATAAAATTTCCGCTTCAATTCATAAAACCAGCCATTAGCCCCCTTTAGTTCATATCTCAGGGCAAGATGCAACGCCCAGAAAAATATCCATCGTTTTACGCCGGTAAGCTTGTGGCCCGTGGCGAACATTTTATCATAGATTTTCTCGAGCAAACGGGGCACAGTCGATATAATATCAGGTTTTACATCCTTCATGTTATCCGTAATGGTTCCCAGGTTCTCGGCATAATAAATTGAAAATCCAAGGTAATGATAAAGATAGTTCAGCATCCGTTCATATACATGGCATAAAGGTAAATAACTCACAGCTTTGGCCTCTTCACCAAAAGGCGGAATGTACGCACAGACCTTAAAATTTGAGATAATATTATGATGTGTAAGCATCACACCTTTAGGATTGCCTGTGGTACCTGAAGTATAGATGATGGTTGCCAGATCCTCCGGCTTGATTGCCGCTTTTCTGGCCTCAAGCTGTGCATGATCGGCGTTTTGTTTTCCAAGATCGATCAGTTCATTCAAGTGCTTGTGCTCGTGATGGTCCTTGTAGGTAAAAACCTCTTTGATATTGGTTATTTCAGGTAAAATATGATCAATCTTCCTTAAGAGATCCTGACCGGAAATGAAGACATAGGTCACCTCCGCATGACTGAGGATATATTTGTAATCAGATTCACTGATGGTCGGATAGATCGGTACATGAATCGCTCCAACCTGGAGAATTGCCATATCCACAAAATTCCATTCGGCACGGTTTGAGCTGATTTGCGCAATTTTATCCCCCGGTTGAACCCCCAGGGAAAGAAAACCGTAACTGATGTTATCGACGATTTCACGGTATTGTTTTATGCTGTATTTTGCCCAATCGCCATTTTCCTTGGAAGCAACAACATCCTCTTTGGGCTTGAATGTGGCTTCATGGTAAGGTAACAGATCAAAGATGCGGGTTACTTCCATATGTTCTGGTTTATTTTACAATAATAGGAAAAAAAGGCGTGATATTATGAATTATGAAAGAAGAAATATGAATTATGAAAGGATTCAAATCTCATAATTCAAACTCATAATTCATAATTAAACTTTGTAAAAATTCACTGCACTTGCCTGTGCCGTAGGCATGACAACAACATCGTGAATACTCACATGGGGCGGAAGGGTTGTTACATAAAAGACGACTTCGGCCACATCCTCTGCCAGTAGCGGCTTAAATCCCTTATAAACACCATCGGCCCGTTTCTTATCGCCTTTGAAGCGAACCAGGGAGAATTCAGTGTCAGCGGCTCCCGGTGCAACCTGGGTGACCTTGATGTTATGTGTAACCAGGTCAATGCGCGTGCCTTTCGTGATGGCATCCACGGCGAATTTTGATCCGCAATAGACATTGCCCATCGGATAAACCTCTTTCCCGGCAATGGATCCGATATTGATGATGTGTCCTTTTTTCCGTTCAACCATCAGCGGGGAAACAAAACGGGTCATATAGAGCAACCCCTTGACATTGGTGTCGATCATCTTTTCCCAGTCATCAATAACACCTTCCTGTATCGGGTTCATCCCTACTGCAAGCCCGGCATTATTGACCAATATGTCAATATCTTTCCATTCATCAGGAAGGGAGGAAATGGCAAACTCAACCTCCTCCTTCACACGCACATCAAAACAAAGCGAAAGAACCTCAACTTTGTATTTCTTTCTCAGCTCAGCGCTCAGCTCCATAAGCAATTCTTCCCTCCTGCCGGTGATGATAAGGTCGTCTCCGTCTTTTGCAAATCTTGTAGCAATTGCCTTTCCAAACCCGCTGGTTGCACCGGTAATAAGGATTGTTTTATTCATGTTCGTCAGGTTTATTGAAAATGTTGTTTTTGATAAACTGATGCTGGATGCTAGATGCTAGATGTTAGTAGCATCCAGCATCAATTCATTTTTTCATTCTCGCTTCTATCCAACTGCGGGCATTAACAAACGCCTCCACCCAGGGCGTTACTTCGTCCTGGTTTCGTTCAACAGGGTAATGTGCCCATTGCCATGGCATCACTGAATCCTCAAGATGCGGCATAATGGCCAGGTGACGGCCGTCTTCCGAGGCAATACAGGCAGCATCATACATGGACCCGTTAGGATTTCCAGGGTAGGTGCTATAAGAAAATGTTGCAGGAATGTGATACCTGCTTTCTTCATATGGAAATTGGAATTTCCCTTCGCCGTGCGCAGACCATACACCGAGTCGTGCTCCTGCAAGTGATTTCAGCATGACCGAATGATTCTCCCGAACATCCAGCGTTACAAAAGTACATTCGTATTTATGCGAATCATTCCATAACATCCGGGGACTGCCATCAGGATCAGGGTAAAGAACACCCAGTTCAACCATCAGCTGGCAGCCATTACAAATGCCAAGACTAAGGGTATCTTCCCTTTTATAAAATCTTTCCAGTGTCTCTTTTGCCTTTTCATTGTATAGGAAGGCTCCTGCCCAGCCTTTGGCCGAACCAAGCACATCTGAATTAGAGAACCCGCCGGCAAATACGATGAAATTCACATCATCCAGGGTCTCCCTGCCAGCGATCAGATCGGTCATATGGACATCCTTCACATCGAAACCCGCCAGGTACATCGCCCAGGCCGCATCACGGTCACGGTTGATGCCTTTTTCGCGTATTACGGCTGCTTTTATTCCGGAAGGAACTCGTCGTTTCAATTCAATGCCGTACTGTGCCGGTTTCCCGGTAAATGTTCCCGGAAAAATGAATTTCAATGCCTGATTTTTATAGTTGGAAAACCTGTCCAGCGCCAGTTTTTCACCGGATTGTCTGCGGTCGAGCAGATAAGAAGTCTTAAACCAGGTATCCCGCAGCTGATCGATATCAAAATAAAAAGTATTGGATTCGTTCCGAATGTTAATCTTTCTTTCCGGAATGATTTTGCCGATGGAATACCATTTCAACCCCGCAGCATTCATCAGCAAACTGCTTTCCTCCAGGTTCTTCACCTGGATGACGACACCCGGGTTTTCATTGAACAATAACTGAACGGGATCCTTTATTCCAAGGGAAGTGAGGTCGAGGTCCATTCCCAATAAGATATCGGCAAAGGTCATCTCCAGAAGTGTCGTAATAAAGCCTCCAGCAGATATATCATGCCCGGCCAGGATCATTCCTTTATTAATCATCCCTTGAATAAGATCAAATCCTTTGGCAAAATAATCCGCATCCGGAACATCCGGAACCCGGTCGCCCAGCTGGTTGATCACCTGCGCAAAGCTGCTTCCACCCAGTTTAAATGAATCTCCTGAAAAATTGATGTACACGAGGCTGCTTCCCGGGTCATTGATCAGCACGGGACTGATGACTTTTTTCACATCACTGACCTCCCCTATCGCAGAAATAATAACAGTACCGGGTGAATAAACCACCTTTCCATCGGGATATTTCTGTGTCATCGACAGCGAGTCTTTTCCTGTCGGGATATTGATTCCCAACTGGATGGCAAAATCACTGACGGCCTGAACGGCAGCATAAAGCCGGGCATCTTCCCCGGGATTCTTACAGGGCCACATCCAATTGGCGCTCAGTGAAACTCCTGCCAGGCCATGGGTCAGTGGCGCCCATACCAGGTTTGTCAATGCCTTAGCAATGGCTATGCGTGATCCGGCTTCTGCATCGATCAGAGCAACGACCGGGGCATGGCCAAGCGAAGTGGCAATCCCTTTTTCTCCCTGGTAATCCAAAGCAACTACGCCAAGGTTGTTCAGCGGAAGCTGAATGGCGCCGCAGGTTTGTTGTTTTGCAATCTTACCGGAAACCGCACGGTCGACTTTATTGGTCAGCCAGTCTTTGCACGCGACTGCTTCGAGCTGAAGTAACTCGTGAAGGTACTCATGCAGTTTAGTTTTATCATAGACAAGTGACGCGTAACGCGTCACGCGTAACGCGTCACGTAATACGGTCCTGGGAGGCTTACCAAAGAAATCTTCAATCTTAAGATCAATAGGGTGTACATCCTTTTTATCATCCGTAAAAACGAGCTGGTGAGCGCCCGTTGTCTCTCCCACTTCATAAAATGGGGATCTTTCCCGTTCAGCGATTCTTTTCATCAAAGGAACATCCTTCCCATCGAGGAGCAATCCCATCCTTTCCTGCGATTCATTGCTGATAATCTCTTTATCCGATAAAGTCGGATCGCCGAGGGGCAAGGCATCAATGCGGATCACACCGCCGGTCGATTCAATGAGTTCGGATATTGAATTCAGATGCCCTCCGGCGCCATGGTCATGAATGGAAACAATGGGATTGTGCCCGGCTTCTGTCATGGCACGGATCGCATTGAAAACTCTTTTCTGCATCTCCGGGTTGGAGCGTTGAACGGCATTGAGCTCAATGGCATTTTTATATTCACCCGTGGCAACGGAAGAAACGGCACCGCCTCCCATTCCGATCCGGTAATTATCACCGCCGAGGATGATCACTTTCTGATGCGCTTCCGGTTCTTCTTTCAAGCTGTCTTCTTTTCTTGCAAAGCCGATACCGCCTGCCAGCATGATCACTTTATCGTAACCATAGATCCTCTCGTCCGATTCATGTTCAAAGGTCAGGACAGAACCGCAAATCAATGGTTGCCCGAATTTATTGCCAAAATCGCTGGCCCCGTTGGAAGCCTTGATTAGTATCTCTTCAGGATTCTGATACAACCATTTTCTAGCCTGAACAGCAGTCTCCCAGCTTCTTCCATCGTCGATCCTTGGATAGGAAGTCATATACACGGCTGTGCCTGCAAGTGGAATGCTTCCTTTCCCGCCGGCCATCCGGTCGCGGATCTCACCTCCCGACCCTGTGGCAGCACCATTGAAAGGCTCCACGGTGGTAGGGAAATTATGCGTCTCTGCTTTCAGTGAGATCACCGATTGAATGTCGTTGATGAAGAAGAAATCCGGTTTGTCCTGGGTTTCCGGTGCAAACTGCTCAATGAGCGGACCATCGATGAAGGCAACATTATCCTTGTAAGCAGAAACCAGGAGGCGGGGATGCTCTTTTGATGTTTTCCGGATCAACCCGAACAAGGTATCCGGCATCTCTTTCCCGTCAATCACGAAAGTGCCGTTGAAGATCTTGTGCCTGCAGTGCTCCGAATTTACCTGTGAAAACCCGAAGACTTCACTATCGGTCAACTTCCGGCCCAGCTTTGCCTGTAACTGTTCCAGGTATAAGATCTCTTCATCGCTTAGGGCAAGGCCTTGCGATTGATTATAAGATGCAATGTCGTCAATGTAAAGTACAGGCTCCGGTTTCCTGTCCACAAAAAAAATCTGTTGGTCTAGTCCCTCATAAATCTGTTCCAGCATCACATCGTAATTCGTAATTCGTAATTCGTAATTGGTGAATTCCTCAATCCGGGTAATCCCCTTGATCCCCATATTCTGGCATATCTCAACGGCATTGGTGCTCCAGGGAGAGATCATCTCTTTCCGCGGGCCGACAAATCTTCCGGGAACAGCAGGTCGAGTAATAGGATCCGCATTCCCGAAAAGCCAGGAAAGTTTCCGGATGGCATCATCCTGCAGCGGCCTGTCCATTTGTACCGCGTAAATCTTCTCCTTTCCCTGGAAAAAAACAATCATCTGTTAGTTCTTAATGGCATTGAATAATGTCACCCCTAATATAATGTCACCCCTACGGGGTTTTTATTTGTATTTTGTCCTTCCTTGCTAGAATAATTTCACCCCTACGGGGTTTCACTATTAACTCCCGATAGCTATCGGTATTACTCTTCACGCTTCACTCTTCACTCTTCACTACTCATCACTTCACCACGGCACCACTAAACATCAACTACCCAGGAACCTTTCCGCCTCAATCGCCGCCATGCACCCTGTACCTGCCGCCGTGACCGCCTGCCGGTAATAATGATCCTGGACATCTCCACAGGCAAACACGCCATCGACGCTTGTTTTGGTGGATCCGGGAATCGTTTCGATGTATCCCAGTTCATTCATTTTCACCTGGTCCTTGAAGATTTCAGAATTCGGAGAATGGCCGATTGCCACAAAAAAACCTGTGACATCGAGGTTCCGGCTCTCTCCTGTCTGTATATTTTTCACCCTGACTCCATTGACTCCGGAATTATCGCCCAATACTTCTTCAGGAACACTGTTCCAAACCATCTCGATGTTTGGGGTATTAAGTACTTTGTGTTGCATCGCCTTGGAGGCACGCAACGCATCGCGGCGATGGATCATGTAAACTTTTTTGCAAAGTTTGGCCAGGTACGTTGCTTCTTCGGCAGCAGTATCACCACCACCGACAATCGCTACGTCCTGTCCACGGTAGAAAAACCCGTCGCAGGTAGCACAGGCCGACACGCCCATACCCCTGAACGTAATCTCCGATTCCAGTCCCAGCCATTTTGCAGTTGCCCCTGTGGCAATGATGACGGTTTCTGCCATAACGGTTTTTCCGTCATCTGCCTCTACTTTAAAGGGTCTGCTTGAAAAGTCAACCTTCGTCACAATCCCGAACCGGACCTCCGTTCCAAACCGTTTAGCTTGCTTTTTGAGATCTTCCATCATTTCCGGGCCTTTAACGCCTTCAGGATAACCCGGAAAATTATCTACATCCGTAGTGATTGTCAATTGTCCGCCAGGTTCCAAACCCTGGTATATAACAGGCTTCAGATCGGCACGGGCGGCATAAATGGCAGCCGTATAGCCTGCCGGGCCCGACCCTATGATGAGACACCTTAATTTCTCTGTTGTTTCACTCATTTTTTTCAACTATTTCGCTGGGTGCAAAGGTAAGGATTTTAGGATTCTGATTTTTTATATGCCCTCAGGCCGGGCGGCATTTACTTTCTTTTGCTTCCACCAAAAGAAAGTAACCCCGATAGATCGGGGCAGGCGCCGAAAAGTCACCGCTGCTCCCTTCGACAAGCTCAGGGAGCAGATCGGTGGTTGAGCTTGTCGAAACCACCGGAAGTTCGCTAAACTGATTTAGTGGCGGTTGCTTCGGCACTTTGTGCCTCGCAATGACAATATCAGCGTTTGAAAGAAGGAGATTGCTTCGTCACTTTGCTCCTCGCAATATTTAAGAGATATTTTTCTTTTTTCCGCCTTTGGGATTTCAGCGGGGTACCCACTCGGCGAAGATTCCGTTAAAAGCCAGACGGAGAAGTGAGTCCCGGATTAAAGCAAAGTAATATTATTCAGAAGGGAATGACCGGGACGAACGGCTTGTCTGGCTTAGGAATCGAGCCGTTAGTGGGTCGCTGAAATTCCGTGGCTGTCTTTTTCTTTTGCAACTTTTCTTTTGGACAAGCAAAAGAAAAGTTGAGGAATCACAGGCCTCCCGGCCTGAGGGCAAAAATAAACAAAAGCAACTCATCAGGAATGATACCATTACTGGTAACGCGTTACGCGTTACGATTAAATCCCTACCTTTGCGGAACATTAATAAACAAACAATAAATGGCAAGTTCACAAGAAACCTTTAACAAAAGAGATAAAGAGAAAAAACGATTAAAGAAAAGACAGGACAAGGAAAAAAAGCAGGCAGAACGTAAGGCAAACCCACAAGGAGGTGGGAATATGATTGCCTATGTTGATGAAAACGGACGTATCACCGATACGCCACCCGATCCGTCAACCCGGAAGAAGATCGATGCCGACAGCATTCAGCTTGGCGTTCCGAAGAGGGATACGGAGGAAGTTTCCACAGTACGAAAAGGCAGGGTTGAATTTTTCAACCATTCAAAAGGCTTTGGTTTTATAAAAGAGGTCGATACCCAGGAGAAATATTTTGTACATGTCAACAGTCTGACTGAAGAAATCGCGGAAAACGATATTGTCACTTTTGAGATTGAGCGCAGTTTTAAAGGCATGAATGCCGTCAGGGTGAAGAAAGTATAATTCCAGATCCAGAACAATCGCAATGCCAGGCGGAATTTGCAATTCCGCCATAAAATTAAAAAAGAGGCTGTCCCTAAGGGCGGCTTCTTTTTTGAACTCATATTCTGGTAAATTGTAAGAGATGAAAGGTCTTTCAGCAATTTGCTGCCAAAGCAATGATAAAGGACAGAATCGAATTAAATCACAACAACTGAGTTCTGTGAATCTTGATATGAAGAAGGTACATTCTTATCAGCCTCGTTGTCATTTTCCCACTGAGTTTCATCTATCAAATAGCGAAACTGGTATTCATTCCCTATTTTTAGTTCAAGCGTAGCAGAGTAGCTCCCGTCCTCCCCTTTTCTCATTTGGATTCGCTTCCGATCCCAGCCATTGAAATCTCCAACAAGGCACACTTTTTTTGAAGAATTACCTGTGTCAGGTGGTAAACAAAATTTAACCCGACAAATCCCTTTGTCTGTTAAGTACTCTTTCTGAATGCTCATGGCGATGGTATTATATAATCCCGTAATATACGTAATTTTTTCCTGAAAACTAAGGAAAATCTTAACTATTTTGTTTTAGAATCTGATTGAAATTTTCTTGGCAAACAAAAAATGGCTTCTTTCTGAAAAAACCGGAGTTCTTGACCACACTCTGCAAATTTTTGTTGACCACAATATCTTCTTAACAATCAACAATGTGAGGTGGTCATTTTGTTCCGGCGAAGACTGGTCAAAGCGAGCATTTTTTCCAGTCAACACTTGTATTCCCACCTTCTATTCAGGTTAAAAAATTTGAGTTTAAATTGCCTTGACCTGCCTTACCCAGATAATTCTCAGGTTTCCAGATATACCTTAAAAGAATATTTCCTGAAACCTTTGGTATTTAATCGTTTTGAAAGTGCAGATATTAACAAATCCTTCGATTTATCAACAATTTCAGGAGTTTTGGATACAAATGTCTTGACATTTCTCTCAGAAGCCTTATCTTTGCAGGGATTATTTATTAATAGTATTAACTTAAACTTTAAAAAAATGAACAAAGCTCAATTAATCGAAGCAATAGCTAAAGATGCAAAAATGCCCAAAACAGAAGCTAAGAGGGCTTTAGAAGCTATCGTTACTTCTACCACAAAAGCTTTAGGCAAAGGCGATAGGGTTGCCTTAGTAGGTTTTGGTTCTTTCTCCGTTTCCAAAAGAGCTGCCCGTATGGGACGCAATCCCCAGACTGGTAAAGCAATCAAAATTGCCGCCAAAAAAGTTGTAAAGTTTAAAGCTGGTGCAGAACTTACCAAAAAAGTCAAGTAAGACTTTGCCCCTTGTTAAATAAAGATGCCGCCCTAAAAAAGCGGCATTTTTCTTTCTATCCACTTGACAGATTATAACACTAAAGCCATGAATAAAAAAACCTGCCAGCTATGACAAGTTTTTTCTGTAATTGGTACAAAAACGGTACAAAGAGATTGTAACTTTTTGTATTTCAGTATCTATTAGTCGGGGCGAGAAGACTCGAACTTCCGACCCCTTGCACCCCATGCAAGTACGCTAGCCAACTGCGCCACGCCCCGATGAAGCTGCAAATTTAGAAAAAAATTCTT
>JADGPR010000009.1 GCA_017882335.1 Bacteroidales bacterium
CGCAAAAGATAATCAGTACTGAATTCCACACAAACATTGGGATTATAGGTTAAAATCCTCATTTTTTTTCCCATCCTTGAGGAATGAAAATAAATGATGCCATTCTCATAGCCAAAATTGAACGGGAGAAGATAAGGTAAACCTTCAGAATCAACCATTGCAATATGACAGACCTGGCATTTCCGGATAATAGTTTCCATTTCTGAACGGTTGTCAAGATAGCGGTGGCTCATGGTCAGCTGAAAAGATGAGAATAAAGGTCTGTGATCTTTTTTACAGGAATGATGCGGATGGAATAGCGCTTCGGATCGATGCCTTTGAGGTTGTATTTGGAGATAAAGATCCTTTCAAAACCCAGTTTTTCTGCCTCTGAGATCCGTTGATCAACGCGGTTAATGGCTCGGATTTCGCCTGACAGGCCCACTTCTGCAGCAAAACAGGTCTTCGAGTCAACGGGCAGATCTTCATTGGATGAGAGAACCGCAGCGACAACGGCAAGGTCGATGGCTGGATCATCCACTTTAATTCCACCGGCAATGTTGAGAAAGACGTCTTTGGATGCCAGCCGGAACCCGCTTCTTTTTTCCAGGACAGCTAGCAACATGTTAAGTCGTTTGGTGTCAAATCCGGTGGATGATCGTTGTGGTGTTCCATAGGCGGCAGAGCTAACCAAGGCCTGCGTTTCGATCAGCATGGGCCGCAATCCTTCAATGGTTGCTGCGATCGTAATTCCGCTTACATCTTCATCGCGCTGGGATAAAGGATCTCCGAAGGGTTGGAAACCTCCCTCAATCCGGTGTCCTGCATTTCATAAATACCTAACTCGGAAGTGGATCCAAACCGATTTTTTGCAGCTCGTAGGATACGATATCCATAATTCCGGTCCCCTTCAAAATTTAAAACCGTATCCACCATGTGTTCAAGGATCTTGGGGCCCGCAAGACTCCCGTCTTTGGTGATATGACCGATCAGGAATACCGGGGTATTGGTAATCTTTGAGAAACGCTGCATTTCTGCTGCTGTTTCCTTGATCTGCGAGATGCTTCCGGCAGAAGAATCAATGTTGTCGGTATGAAGGGTTTGAATGGAATCGATGATCACCATACCGGGGCGAAGTTCTTCCAGGTGCTGGAAGATGATCTGTGTAGAAGTTTCCGTGAGAATATAGCAATCGGTATTTTTGATGCCGATGCGTTCCGCCCGCATGCGAATCTGTTGTTCGCTTTCTTCCCCGCTGATATAGAGCACTTTTATTCCTTTGCAATTCAGGGCGACCTGCAGCATAAGGGTCGATTTTCCGATTCCAGGCTCTCCTCCAATCAGAACGACAGATCCAGGTACCAATCCACCTCCCAGGACCCGGTTGAGTTCTGCATCGTGTGTATGGATCCGCTGATCGGTATCAAAGGTGATTTCTGTAACGGGTTGAGGTTTCCGCTCCCTTCCTGATGCGCCCATGGATTGCCATTTACCGGCTTTTTCTTC
Organism: Bacteroidales bacterium; assembly: GCA_017882335.1. Taxonomy (GTDB): domain Bacteria; phylum Bacteroidota; class Bacteroidia; order Bacteroidales; family FEN-979; genus FEN-979. The sequence goes on from JADGPR010000009.1 coordinate 1,486, forward strand.
GCGCTGAACAACCTCTTCGACATAAGTATTCCATTCGCCACAGGAAGGACACTTCCCAATCCATTTTGAGGATTGGGCTCCGCAGTTCTGGCAGAAAAATGTGGTCTTGGTTTTTGCCATGGAGGAAAGATAAGAATAAATTATTGATGAAGCTTCAGGATCTTTTGTTCGATTCCGGTAGTACTGTAACCCGGCGTAAGTTCAATGGTCTTGACCTTTCCTCCTTTTCCAAGCACAATATCATGTCCGACAATCTCTTTGGGCTTATAGTCTCTGCCTTTCACAAGTACATCGGGCTGAATTGTTTTGATCAATTCATATGGCGTTTCTTCATCGAAAAGAACTACAGCCGTGACAAATCCCAGGGCAGCAAGGACCATCGAACGGGAATGTTCATCGTTGATCGGCCGGCTGTCGCCTTTGATCCTGTGAACCGAGAGGTCAGAATTTAGCCCGATCACCAGTACATCTCCTAAATTTGCAGCTTTTGCCAGATATTCAATATGCCCGAGGTGGAGGATATCGAAACAGCCGTTCGTGAAAACCACTTTCATGTTTTTAAAATTCCATAATACACAGGCCCGTCTCAACTGCTCCCGGTCAAGGATCTTGGAAGAAAGGAATTCTAGCTTTTTCATCTGGTTTTTTATTCGTGAAACTCATGGTTTAGTTTGCCCTTGGGTTTATACCTGTGATTAAATGTCAGCAGGATCAACGACAAACCCCCGACAATAAAGATCATGACAGTTTGTGCGGTCCAGGCAATCCAGCCCAGCGCCAGTCCGGTTACACGTGAAAGTCCGTAAAGTAATAAGGTTTCCTGGATAATCGCCGGATAGAGTCCGATCCCTCCCGGAGTGATCATGATCCCGATAGTGCCAAGAACAAGAGAAGACAAACCGGCTCCGGGGCTCAGTGTACTGGTTGAAGCGAAGCAGAAGAAACAGGTGTAGACCATCATGAAATAAAGAAACCAGATGGCCAGGGAATAAAAAACAAAGAGTACCGGCCTCCGGATCTGGCTGAGGGATTTAAATCCTTCCCAGAAGCCATGGATAAGCAAACCAATTTTATGATAAAATTTGCTGTTTTTTATCTTTTTCCTGAAAAGAAGAAAAAGAAGGATGACCAGTGCAAAAAAACCTGCAATTCCGAAAAGGAAAAGGGAATTGGAAAAAGGATGGATAAATTTCCCCTGGAGCTCCGGGTAAACATGGTTGTTGAGGTAATCGCGCAGTGTACCGATTTGGGTAAAAATGGTCAGAAGGAACAAAAGGAAAAAAATGATCAGGTCCAATGCCCTTTCGGTGACCACCGTTCCGAAGGATTTGTTGAATGGGATCTTCTCGTATTTTGCAAGGATCCCACAACGGGTCACTTCGCCGAGCCTTGGAAAAGCCATGTTGGCAAAATAGCCAACCATAATGGCATAAAATGTATTTTTAAAAGAAGGATGATACCCCATGGGCTCGAAAAAGATCATCCAGCGTAACGAACGTATCACATGACTTAAAATGCCCAGGAGGATCGCAAGAAAAACCCAGTTATAATTGGCAATCCGGAAGGAATGGATGATCTCATCCTTTTCTGTAAGGGTCAGGTTCCGTATCGACAACCAGATAATAAGGATTCCCAATCCCAGGAAAAAAACGAACTTGATAAGTGTGAGGAATTTGTTCCTGTGGGAAGTGGATTCAGCGCCGAAAAATGCCATTAGTTCCGTTTTTTACCCTTCGTAAGCCGGTTGTTCTTGTCAGGAAATACGAGCCGGGGTTTGAATTTTTTCGCCTCTTCAAAATCCATCATGGCATAGGAGGCAATAATCGTGATATCTCCGGGCACAAATTTCCGGGCAGCAGCGCCATTGAGGCAAATGATCCCGCTTCCTTTTTTTCCTTTGATCACATAGGTTTCGATCCGTTCCCCGTTGTTGATGTTCAGCACATGAACCTTCTCAAATTCGATCAGGTTAGCGGCTTTCATAAGGTCCTCGTCGATAGTGATACTGCCAACATAATTGATATCCGCCTGGGTAACTATAGCCCTGTGGATCTTGGATTTCAATATTTCGATCTGCATCATGCTGCAAAATTACGAAAAAAGTTCCATATTATCGATGAGACGTACATCTCCAAGAAAAACGGCAGTGCAGGCCAGGGCATTTTCTTTTTCCTTCCAGTTTTCAAGGATGTGAAGGTCGTTTTTATCCACGATCTCAAAATACTCGACTGTGAAAGCAGGGTTCGAACTGATCTTTTTTATTGCCCATCGCCGGAGTTCTTTCACCGGTAAATGCCCGGCTTTTTCTTTCACCTTGCAGAGTGTCTGGTAGATCAGGGATGCCATCTCCCGTTCGCCGATTGTTAGCCGTAAATTGCGTGAACTCATGGCCAATCCATCAGGCTCACGAAAGGTAGGGCTGGCATGAATCTGCACAGGGAGCTGAAGAACAGAAACCAGGTGCCGGATGATTAGCAATTGCTGATAATCCTTCTTTCCAAAATAGGCATGGTCGGGAGTAATAATTTCAAATAATTTTTTCACGATAATGGCCACTCCCTTAAAATGGCCGGGGCGAAATTTCCCTTCCATGACTTTGTCAAGGGACCCGAAATTAATGTCCAGACGAGGAGTTCCTTCCGGATAGACCTCTTCATTTTCAGGAATAAAAACATAATCACAACCAGCCGACTGAAGCAGTCTGAGATCTTCCTTCAGGTTACGCGGGTATTTTTCGAGATCCTTTTTATTGTTAAACTGGATAGGATTGACAAAAATACTACAAACCGTGATGTCGTTGGCTTTCTTGGACTCTTCCATCAATGAAAGATGCCCTTCGTGCAACGCGCCCATGGTCGGGACAAATCCAATGGAGTGCCCGGCTTTGTGTTCCTTCTGCACGGCCTTTACCATTTCGCTGATCAGAGAAAAGGTCTTCATGGATTCAGGTAAAAAGGGTAGCTGCTATTGACTATTCTGGATCAAAATTAGAACTATTTTTTGTTAATTATGAATTATGAGATATGAGTTTGAATTATGATTTCATTCTGATCAGAAGCATCTGAATACATTAGAAACTGTCATCTGATCAAGATTCATAATTCACCCTCATAATTCATAATTTATTCTTAAAGAAAAAGCCGCTCCTTTCAGACCGGCTTCACTAACAACTTGCATTCCTGCATTCAGCATTCCTGCATTAACTAAAGGCTTCCTTCGTCGTAAGCTTTTTCGCCATGCAGTGCAATATCAAGTCCCAGTTTCTCATCTGCCTCGGTAACCCTAACCTTTACGAAGAGGTTGATGAGGGCAAGCATGATATAAGTGAAAATGAAAGCGTAGGCCGATGCCGCCAGGACCGTGATCAGCTGTTTGAAGAAAAATGTTGACTCACCAAAAGCCAAACCATTGACTGTAACACCTGGATTGATCAATTTACTGGCAAACACCCCGAGAAGGATAGTGCCGAGCACGCCGCCAACGCCGTGAACTCCCCAAACATCGAGGGCGTCATCCCATTTCATCTTGTTTTTCCACTGAACGGCAAGATAACACAATAATCCTGCAGCAATCCCGATCAGCGGAGATGCCCATAGCGGGACGAAACCGGCACAGGGGGTGATCGTGGCAAGTCCTGCGATCGAACCGGTGAGCAAGCCGAGCAATTTCGGCCTTCCTTCCCGGATCCATTCAATAACAACCCATGCCACTGTGGCAAAAGAAGCTGCAATATCTGTATTCAAAAATGCGATGGCCGTAATCTTGTCCACCTGCAATTCGCTGCCCGCATTGAACCCGTACCAGCCGAACCACAATAAACCTGATCCGATTGCTACCAGGGGAATGCTGTTTGGCGTCGAATTTTTATCCACCCTGGCGCCAACATAGAAAACGGAAGCCAGGGCTGCAAAGCCTGCCGTAGCATGAACCACGATCCCGCCTGCAAAGTCAAGAACACCCCACTGTGCCAGTAAACCACCACCCCAAATCATGTGAACAAAGGGATAGTAAACGAGGATCTGCCAAAATGTAAGGAAGATCATGTAAGATTTGAACGTTACACGGCCGGTGAAAGCCCCGGTGATCAAGGCAGGTGTGATAATGGCAAACATCATCTGGTAGGCAACAAAAACAATTTCCGGGATCTTGCCGTTGCCGGCAAAGACGGAATCCATGGTCACCCCATGAAGAAAAGCCTTGTCAAGATTCCCAAAAAATCCTCCTGCGCCTCCACTGAAGCAAAGGGAATACCCGAAAGCAAACCATAAAACAGTTGTCCATCCCAAAGAGGCAAAACTCTGGATCATGATACCCAGGATATTTCTTTTTGTGGCCAGCCCTCCATAGAAGAAAGCCAGGGCCGGTGTCATTAGCATGACGAGGCTTGCTGATAGCAGCATAAAGCCCGTTGAACCAGTGTCAAATTGTCCCATTTTTTTAAATTAAAAATTAAAAATTAAGAATGAAAAATTATGTTGTTTGTTTTTTTTCACCACAATAGGCACATAGAACACAATAGTTTATTTTTTTACTCACCAAATCGCCAGCTCACCAGCTCGCGAACTCATCAGCTATAAGGAGACCCCAAACACCAGGAATACGCTCTGTGCCTGTGGATTTGAAATGACGGATGTAAAGACAGGCAGATCATATTCTTTGGAGATCCGGATCGATTTTGAAACAGTCAGCCCGGCATTTACAACACCTCCGTAAGGCCCGAACCACCCGCTGCCAAAGGGAATACCTCCCACAAAGGGTTTTACACTGATCCCTCTGACCGTAAAAGGACAGGATACTTCAAAGTAGGTTGAATAATTATTTTTTGTTCCCAGGCAGTACACTCCGGTCGAGTCCTTCCCTTTATCTGCACCGTAAAACAGCGTACCTGCGAATACCTGTATAGGGAATTTTTCCGGGCCGGTGAAGGTTATACAAGCTTCAAAAGCATGCCCTGTTTGTTTGGAATCATAGTTGAAATACCGGTTGTTATCATTCGCGGTGAGTCCGTTTGGAAAGAAATAATCAGTAACGCCTACCGTAAACCATTTCCAGGTATAGGAAATATAGGGATCAAACTCGGCATAATTGCCTGAATTTTCATTGTAGATAACGCCATAGGATCCCCAAACCCCGATCTTAAATCCGGCAAGCGAAAATGAGACATTGGGCTGTATGGCGGGTGAATTCCCGTAATCTTTTCCCCGCCAGATATAACGGCTTACCAGGTCGGCGCCCAAACTGAACCGGACAGACTTTGCCGATCCCTTTTCATCCTGATGTGTGTCGTCGGTTTGTGAAAAACAGGGCGAGATGGAAATTGCAACAAGGAGAGAAGTCAGGATAGATTTGAAGGCAGGTACTCTTTTTTTCATTGAGTGCAGGATTGTTGAGAATTAAATTGAGTCCTACAATTTTACGCTCAATTAAAATACTGTACAATCCTGCAAATTACTGATATTGAAATAAGAGAAATACTTATTTGTGAAACTAAAATTTTAATGTTCTTACACCCTCCCTAATCCTCCCCCATATGGGGGAGGGCCGGGGTGGGGGCTATTCAGATCTCAGCGATTTTATTGCGAATCGCAAATTTCACCAGTTCAACGGTGGATTTGAGACCCAGTTTGCGCATTATGTGATTTTTGTGGGTTTCAACAGTACGGATACTGATATCGAGTTTATCACTGATCTCCTTATTGATGAATCCTTCGACATACAACTTCAGGATTTCAATTTCCCGGCTGGTAAGGACCGCATGGGTTTTGTCCTCCGGTTTGTCTTCGTTGGTCGCCCTTTTTATATAGCTTTTAAGCATGACCTTCGAGATGGATTCCCCAAAGAATTCTTCCCCTTTGTTGATCGTATAAATGGCTTCCAGGAGTTCATCCCTTGAGGTATTCTTCGGCAGGTAACCCCTGGCGCCCGCTTTCAGTGAATTGAAGATGAATTCTTCGTTGTTGTACATAGAAAGGATCAGTACGTTGATCCCCGGGTATTCACTGCATATTTTTTTTGTGATCTCAATACCGGAAATTTCAGGCAGGGAAATATCCATGATCAGAAGGTCAGGTTTCAGGTTTTCCAGTACCCCGAATAATTCTGTTGCTCCGGAAGCCTCCCCAATGATCGCAATATCGGGAATACCGGTGAGTAATGCTTTGATCCCATCCCTTACCAATTGATGGTCGTCTATCAAGATGATCTTGATCTTTTCCATGGTTTCAATAAACAGGTACGTTTATGATAATGGTTGTTCCTTCTCCCGCTGATGACTGGATGTTAATGGTTCCCTGCATCAGGGCTACCCGCTCGCGCATATTGTGCAAGCCGTTTCCTTTCCCGGTAGCAGCATCTTCCACATCAAATCCCTTCCCATCATCCCGGAGAATAAAAGTAAGGATATCTTTGGATCTTGACAGCGTAAAGGTGATTTCTTTCGCTCCGGAATGTTTCAGTATATTATTCAGTGCCTCTTGCGCGATCCGGTAGAGATACGTTTTTGTTTTCGTGTTGATGTCCTCCAGTTCGCCTGTCGTTTGAAAAAGGATCTCCACTTCGCCATGTTCCTCGGTTTCATCACAGAGGTTTTTCAATGCAAGAATGATCCCGAAAACTTCAAGTACCGAAGGCATCAGGTTGTTGGAGATTCTCCTGATCTCATCGATGGTAACATTAAACTGGTCTTTCAGGATACGGATCTGATCCTTGATCTCGGGATCATTCATATATAACAGGCTTTCCAGGCGGAGTTTATGTGCAACCAGGGATTGTCCGATCCCATCGTGGATCTCGCGTGATAGCCGCTGTCTTTCCTTCTCTTCGGCATCGATCACCGACCGTAACCGCCCTGTTCGTTCAGATTGCAATTCACGGGTTTTTTCTTTGATCTGCACCGACATGGAATTAAAGGCCTGGGTCAGTGCACCTATTTCATCATTCGACCTCACCGGGATATCAATGTCATACTGGCCTTTCCCGACTTTAAGGGCGGCTTCTTTCAGTTGGATTATTGGCCGTGTGATCCGTTTTGAAATAATGAATACAAAGACAAAAAAGATGATGGAGATCAACATACTCAGCAGCAGGATGCTGTTGCGCATCCTGTAAATTGGCACCATGGCTTCTTTCTGGTCGATCTCGGCCAGAATGAACCAGTTCAAACCTGGTATTTTCACCCTGCTGTAAGACGAAAGGACTGGGATAAACCTGTAATCCCGGGTGATAGTTTGGCCTTCCTCCCCGCGGATGGCATTCAATAGCGGCAGGGTATGAACGGTTGTTCTCAGGATAGAATTCCTGATGAATCTGGAACTGGACCGCATTTTAAAATCTTTTCCCACCAGGTAAGTTTCCCCTGTCAGGCCCAAGCCACTATTCGGATCGTTGTTCAACATGATGGTATTAATTTCATCGGAAGGCAACTCCAGGATGATCCGGCCTGTAAGGCTGTGGTTCGCTGTAAATACAGGCGCTTCCATGAACATTTTTATTTTTCCGGAGATAGGGTCAATCATTTCATCCCGGAGGATTACCGGCATCGGATTCATTTGAATGAGTTTCCGGCTGCCAGATTCAATCGTGGGATCAGCAGTATATCCTTTAACGAATTTATTATTATTTGAGATGATCATTAAACTTGTAAAGTACCCGGTCAGTGATTTGTATTTTTCCAGGTAACCAGCCAACTCCCTTTTGCACTCCCTTTCCGGAGCGTAGAACTGCATCTCAGCGATTTTTCGCGTATCATAGGAACCGGAAAGCAGGATCACCTCCTTGATCCGGTCTTTAAAAAAGATCTCAACCTGGTTTTTTTTGGCAATCCTCAAGGATGTGAGCTGATCAAACGTACGGCTCATCAAGGCATCCTGGGTACTGAAAAAGGAATATATACTGATGAAGAAAATGGTCCCCAACCCGAGGGAAAGGAAATAGAGAATAAGTTTCTCGCTCAGGGTGATATTCTTCATCGAAATTTTGCTACTTTTGGCTTTCTGGTCCAGCAAGATCAGTGAATATAAAGGATTACAAACGCATTATTTTTTGGAAGACATGGCAAAGATCGGGATATTTTATGGCTCAACGACCGGTAACACGGAAAAAGTTGCAGACCTCATAAGGCAGGCTTTCGGTGACGAAAATGCCGATGTTTACAATGTGGATGTCACCGAATTGGCAGATATTGAAAAATACAGCTATATCATATTCGGCGTATCAACCTGGGGTGTAAGCGATCTTCAGGATGATTTTGAGGATTTCATGGAGATTCTTGAGCAGGTTGATTTCTCAGGGAAAAAAGTAGCCCTTTTCGGCCTTGGGGATCAGAGTACCTATACAGATTCTTTTGTGGATGCTATGGGTATTCTCTATGACCGGCTGAAGAAAAAAGGAGTGAAGATCGTTGGATTCGTACCCCGGAAAGGATACAGTTTTAATGCTTCCATGGCATTGGTGAAAGATCAGCTTGCAGGGCTGGCCATTGATGAGGAATTCGAGGGCAACCTCACTGGCAAACGTGTAAATGAATGGGTTGAAATGTTAAAGAAGGAATTTGTTTAAGAAATTATTAAACTTATGAAGCACCTCCTGCTTGGTTTGCTCTTTCTTGGTTTTCTAAATGTCTCAGGACAAGAAAAAACCACTACATATCTGACCGATCCATCTGCAACTCCACCCGATCTCATTATTACCCTTAAACACATCCGGGCAGATGTCAGATTTAACCCCGAAGAAAATCTCATCCTGGCAAAAACAGAATTTACATTCACCCCGAACCGTTACCAGACTGATTCAATCATTTTTTATGCACCCGAATTCAAGGTAAATTCAATTCAGATCACTGGTAAGGATTTTTCCATCAAACTGCAGCCTTTCGACTGGAAACTCAAAGGCCCGAACCTGGTTCTTTATCCTCCTTCATCCGCCCTGAAATATCATTCAGAATATAAACTGGTCATCGACTATACGTCGCAGCCAAAAGCTGGGGCGATCTATTTCATCGGGTGGAGGCCTGAAGAAAAAGGAAAACGGAAAGAGATCTGGGCACATCGCCCGCACGGCTGGCTTCCATACCTGGATGCCCGTATTACGATGGACATGTTCTACACGTTTAACAGGAATTACAAGGTGTTTGCCAATGGAGAAAGGGTAGAGGTAAAAGACAATCCCGATAGTACCCGAACGTGGCATTACCGAATGGCAAAAGACCATCCTTATTTCTCAACCGCAGTGGTCATCGGTGACTATGATTATAAGACTTCAAATTCAGCCGGCGGGGTTCCCCTCGAATTCTGGTACTATAAGGGCCAGGAAGACAAAGTTCAGCCTACCTACCAGTACACGGAAGCCATGATGGATTTTCTGGGAAAAGAAACCGGCGTAAAATATCCTTATCCTGTTTACCGGCAGGCGCCCGTCATCGATTATATGTATGGTGCCATGGAGACTACCACATCCACGGTTTTCGGCGATTTCATCTTCATTGATCCGCATGCTTACTGGCAACGGAACTACATCAATACCAATGCCCATGAAATGGCTCATCAATGGTTCGGCAATTGCATTGCACATTTCGTGAACAAGGATGTGTGGCTGACGGAAAGTTTTGCGACCTATTATGCGAAGATTTTCGAAAGGTCAATTTTCGGAAAAGATTATTACCAGAATGTCATGAACGACGAACTGACCCTTGCCCTCAATGCAGCAAAGACCAACAATTACCCGGTTGGAGGCTCGATGGGCGGCAATGCAAGGATCTACCAGAAAGGTTCCCTGGTGCTGGGTATGCTCCGGAACGTAATGGGCGACCGTGAATTTAAGGATGCGATCAGGTTGTATCTGGAAAGATATAGTTTTAAGTATGCACAAACCGGTGATCTTCTTAGCTGTATCTATGATGTAACCGGCAAATCCTATAACTGGTTCTTTGAAGAATGGATCCTGCATGGAGGCGAACCGGAGTATAAGGTTTCCTATACTGTTCTGGATGATACAACCGGGAAACGTGCAACCCATATCACGGTCACACAAATGCAGGAGACCGGTAACCTGGTTGGCTTGTTCAAAATGCCCATCCGGTTTGAAGTGCATTATAAGGATTCACATTCCGACACCCTGGCCGCGTGGATCGAAAATAAAACCCAGGAAGTCATCATCCCCAACCCGGAAAAGAAAACCATCGATTTTGTGTTGTTCGATCCGGGAAGAAAAGTAGTGAAGAAAGTCACATTTGAAAAAGATTTTGAGGAATTGTCGGCACAGGCCATGAAGACGCCCGAAATGATCGACCGCTACGATGCCCTTACCGCTTTGCGTTCCTTTCCGGTATCCCAAAAGAGAGCGATCCTGGCTGGCTGTTACCGGAAAGAAACTTTCCACCTTACGAAGTCAGAGATTATTGATCAACTCTCAACTGACCGGACCGATGTTTCTATTGAACTATTCCGGCAGGCCCTGAACGATACCGATGCCAATGTCAGGAAAGCAGTTCTCAAAGATGTTTTTCCTATTCCGGGCTCACTTCAATCCGAGGCAGAAAGAGCCTTGCAGGATTACTCTTATCTGAACCAGGAACTCGCGCTGCAGAATCTATGTCAATCCTTTCCTGAGAATACAAATAAATATCTTGAAACGACCAAAAGTCTGACAGGTTGGAGGGGATTAAACATCCGGATGAAATGGCTGGAAGTAGCCATCGCTAAAGGCAAAACGGAATTCCTCCCGGAACTTGTAGCGTATTCAGGTCAACAATATGAGTTTGAAACCCGGATGAATGCACTCTCGGTAATGAAAAGGCTGAGATACATCGATGAGATGACATTGGCCAATGCAAGATCAGCAAGCCAGCACTGGAACAATAAACTAAGGGATGCCGGTAAGGAGTACTTAAATTATTTCGGGAAATGAAGCGGATAATAAAACAATGTTCTCGCAGATTTTCGCTGATTTAATCGCAGATTCCCGCAGAAAACCTTATAACTATTCATATCAGCTTATTTTTTTTATCAAAGACATGAATCCCATCTGCGAAAATTTGCGGGAAATCTGCGTTAATCTGCGAGAAAAAAAACAGAGAATGGAGGATGGTAAAGAGGCATAAAATGAGTAAAACAAAAATATTAACCCGAACCATTCTGCTTGTCTCCTTTGTCAGTCTCTTCACCGACATTGCCAGCGAAATGCTCTATCCGATCATGCCGGTGTACCTCCGTTCGATAGGTTTTTCTGTTCTTCTGATCGGGATACTGGAAGGCGTTGCGGAAGCAACCGCCGGTTTATCCAAAGGTTATTTCGGGAACCTTTCCGATGTCCTTCAGAAACGGGTTCCGTTTGTCAAAGGCGGGTATACCCTCAGCGCCATCTCCAAACCCCTGCTGGCTATTTTTACGTTTCCTCTGTGGGTCTTCTTCGCCCGCACACTCGACCGTCTCGGGAAAGGCATACGTACCAGCGCCCGTGATGCAATTTTAAGTGATGAAACCACGCCTGAACATAAAGGAAAGGTGTTCGGGTTTCACCGTTCAATGGATACCGTAGGTGCTGCCATCGGCCCCGTTTTCGCTTTGATCTTCCTTTATTTTTATCCTGGGGAATATAAATGGCTCTTTATTATTGCCTTCTTTCCGGGGATTGTAGCCATTGCACTTTCCTTTCTCCTGAAAGAGAAAAAGAAAAATCCGGATGATGTTTCCCAGGATCCCGCAAAAATATCTTTCTTCGGATACTTCAGGTACTGGAAAAAAGCTTCTCCTGGATTCCGCAGGCTGACAGGCGGTCTGCTGGCTTTCGCCCTGTTCAATAGTTCCGATGCATTCCTTTTGCTGGCATTGAAGAACCAGGGAATGTCTGATACCCGTATGATAGGCTTTTATATCTTTTATAACCTGGTTTATGCAATGTTGTCATATCCGGTTGGTGCGATGGCCGACAAGATCGGCCTGAAAACCATGCTCATCACAGGATTGGTCGTCTTCTCACTGGTTTATTTTTTCTTCGGATTCGCCACTTCCCTCATGGCATTCGGAATACTGTTCTTCTTTTATGCCATTTACGCTGCTTGTACTGAAGGGATCTCCAAAGCGCTGATCACCAATATGGCCGATAAATCCGATACAGCGACCGCAATTGGTTTTTATACCAGTTTTGCAAGCATTTTTACGCTCCTGTCGAGCAGTCTTTCCGGGTTGTTATGGTATTCCATCGGACCCAAGTCGATGTTTATGATTTCCGGACTGGGTGTTTTCGCAGTAGTTATCTATCTTGTGTTGATCCTTGGGAAAAGATCAACCCGATAAATAAATTATCTTTCTTGTTTACCGATATTTTCAAGTCAAAAAAACATTTTCTTCGTAACTTAGCTTGTTTCAAAATTATAAATTATGAAAACGATCTTTACATTCCTGGCTTTTTTGCCTTTGTTCCTGGTTGCCCAAATCCGGATCCCCATTACCAACAATATGATCATAAACAGCAATTCCAACATCAAATTCATCCCCGGAAACTATGTGTTCGCCGATCCCGAACTGAATGGTGTGATCCAGATCAGCGGGAAACAGAATATCACCCTTGACGGGGATAGCTGCACCGTGAACGGAACAAATTTTCAGGGGTATATGATCAAGATCGATAACTCCTCAAACATCATGATCAAGAATTTTGATTCTGTTTTTAATTACAAATATGCAGTATATGCTACCAATTCAAGCCATATCAATATTAACGGGAATAACTTTTCCAGGAATAAAGTGGATTCGGCCGGCTGGATCAACGTGTGGGCAGATTATCAGCAAGCGCTCGGCGGCGGAGTTATGATGTACCAATGCAGGGCTGCCCATATCTATAATAACACTATGAAGTTCCAGAATGACGGAGTTGCCCTGTACCACTGCGACAGCATTCGTGCACACGACAATGACTTTGCCTGGAACACCTCATATGGCATCCGCATGTTCTGGACCGACTCCTGTTATATTTACAACAACATTGCCAACCACATCAACCGCCCTTTTACAGATCCCAGCGACTGTGGCGCCCTGCTTATGATCATTTCCAATGAAAACCGGGTGGAGAACAATGACCTTTCCTGGTCGGGTGATGGAGTTTTTTTAGGACAATACCAGCATTCCAACATCCCGAACAACAATTATTTTGCCTGGAACGAGTGCTCATATTCCCCGCACAATGCCATCGAAGCAACCTTCGCAGATGGGAATGTTTACAAACACAACAATTGCAACTACAGTGATTACGGGTTATGGCTGGGATATTCCTTTAACAGTATTGTCGACAGTAATGAGATCACCGGTAACTTTCATTCCGGCATTGCTATCGACCGTGGTTTCTCCAATTCCATCACCCACAACACCATTAGCGATAATCCCACCGGTATTGAGTTGTGGAAAGGCAACCCGATCACAGGATATGATACCCAGCTCTCGAAAGATTATTTCATAAGTCAAAATGTTATTGAAGGGAATACACAAGGGCTATCAGCAATCAATACCCAGCACCTGGTCGCTGCCGGGAACCAGTTTAATTACAACGAGAACCAGTCGATCTACCTGGAATCAACCTCTACCCTGGATACAATAAGTGGTAATGATTTCCGGATGCCTACCTCATACCATATTAAAAACTGGTCATCGAATGATATCTATGCTCCCGGCAATTCCTTTGAACCAAACGATTCGACATTGATCGCCGCCAAGATATATGATAAGTCCGACAACATCATTAAAGGCCAGGTTAACTGGAATCCTGCCATTACAGGCCCCGCTCCGGCAATTCAGAACAATCCGCCCTGCGACATGGCTGAACCCCAATCGGTCTGGTATGCCTATCCCGAAACCGGGTACCCGGGCCCCCGCATCCCGGATACAGTTTATTTCGACAGTACGGAAAAGGTGAAAGGGTATGCTTCCGTTAAGCTTGTTACAGGAAGAGGCTGGGATGTAGCATTGAATTACCGACCGGCGAATGATTCCGTTTCCCGGTGGTCACTGACCTCACAGGATACCCTTTATTTCTGGGTCAGGACCATCCCAAATATTATGATTGGTTTCCAGTATTTCCATATCCGCATCGGGGATGTGGCAGGAAATTATTACAAGTACACGGCTTCTGCGACCCTGCTCACGTCAGCAAACCTGATCTGGAAACAATACAAAGTTCCCCTGGCTGGAAATTCACAGTTCAACCGCACAATGGTTGGAACCATGTCGCTGGATAAGGTCAATTATGTAGAGTTTCATGCCGATACCTGGGACTATGGATATACGCTCTGGGTAGATGGTGTCCAGTTCCAACCCTGTTCTCCGGTAACAGCCATCCCGCCCAAAACAGAAACAGGAACAAATTCACTTCAGATCCGGCCCAATCCATCTGACGGTAATGCGTGGATCACTTACCATTTACAGGAAAGTGGAAATATACTCCTGGAGATGATTGATGCGCAAGGAACACAGGTCAGTACATTGGCAAGCGGATACAGACAACCGGGAGACTACAGCATTCCCGTCTCAAAAGGGTTCCTGCCTTCAGGGATATATATGATCAGGCTGACAACTTCGGAGGGATCAGAGACAGAGAGGTTGGTTGTTGTAAAATAAAGTACGAAGTACGATTTTTATTCTGCACTTCTGCGCCTCTTCGAGTAAAGAAATATTTGAACAAATGTTTCTCGCAGATTAACGCAGATTAACGCAGATTTTCGCAGAGAAACGTTCACCACAATAGTCACAGTAGTTCACAATAGAAAAAACCCAGATGGCGCGCGATTGTAACGCGTGCCTCGTCACTGCTCGTCTTTGACGAGCGTTAATCTTTCAAACAACGAACAGAGAAACCATTAACACGAGATGCCGGATAGATCGACACACTCGGATCAACATCATTCATCCCATGTGCCCATGCCTTATTATCACTCCTTGCAGTCGATGACCAAAAGAAGGTTGCAAATCCCTGAAAATCCCATCCTTTGTTGATGTGTCTTGCTCCGGATAATAATGCATTGAAACCAGAATAACCAGAATACTTCAGCGGACTTCCTGCAAATCCATTGTTGATGAAAGTTGCAAATAAAGTGTTCCAATCATTTTCTGAGGGGATATGCCAGCTAGGTGGACAAAATCCTTGGTCAGCGGGAGTTTCATCAAATTGCATCAGTTCATCCCATTGATAAAGTCCGCCGTAGTTTATGCAATTGATTGGATTGTCGTTGTAACAATACTTTTCTGCTATGCAGTTGTCTCTTTGATCCTGTGACGATGATAGGATTGTTCCATAGTTAAGGTTTGAAGCCAGCCAGCATTGTGAGCCGATCTGCACGGTTGGATAGACTTTGTTGTCCCGGATATCCGTTAGTGGGTTGCCACAAATGAGGATGGAGGATGGAAGATTGAGGATGGAGATTGATTTTGCAGCGCTGCAGAGTGCGGTATTCGTGTAGGTGTAGGTGATCGTGTGTGTACCGATGCCGGCAAGTGAGGGAGTAAAAATACCGGTCACTGAATTAACGCCGGGACCGGAATAGATTCCTCCCAGCGGGATTCCTCCTTTGAGTTTGATTGGTTTGGCGTTGATAGTTGTAATCGTATCAAAACAGGATGTGAATGTGACAATTGGAGCCAGGGTTCCTCTCATGATGATCTTTGCCGAGCTAGCAGGATTTCCTGTTATACAAGCCAGGTTTGAAGTCATGATGCAGCGAACACTATCGTTATCGGACGGATTATAAGTGTAGGTTGGTGAATTTGTACCCACATTAATTCCATTAACCTTCCATTGATAGGCTGGCGCTGATCCTCCATTAGTGGGTGAGGCAGTGAAAGCGACAGACGATCCGGGGCAGAAGGGGTTGCTGGATGCTGCTATGCTGACTCCTGCGGGAAGACTGTTGTTTTCTACCATTGTGATAGTGATGCTGGATGCAGGATTGCCGGATGTGCATAGTTCTGACGATGTGAGAATGCAAGAGACCTGATCATTATTTACCGGGTTGTAGATAAAATTCGGACTGTTGGTTCCGGCATTAACTCCGTTTACTCTCCATTGGTAGGATGGGGTTGATCCACCATTTGTTGGTGTTGCTGTAAACGTAACGGAACTTCCCTGGCAAAAAGGATTGGCCGAAGTTGAAATAGAAATACTAACCGGCAAGTTAGGATAGACGACCATAGTGATTGAATTGGAAGTCGCAGGGTTGTTTGATACACAGATCGTATTTGAGGAAGTGACGATACATGTTACCAGATCATTATTCAGGGGTATGTATGAAAAGATATTGCTATTTGTCCCCTGATCTATTCCATTCACATTCCATTGAAAAACCGGGGAAGACCCTTGATTGGTGCAGGTTGCTGTAAAGGTCACCAGGTTATTTGCACATACCGGATTAACAGATGGATTTATGTTTATGCTAACTGGCTGACCAGGAGTCACGGTCACTGTGAAAACTTTCTGAGTTCCGTTACACGAATTCAGGGAAGGGGTGACAAGATAAGTTACAGTTTGATCAACTGTTCCTGAATTGACCAGTGTTTGTGCAATGATTGGCCCACCGGAACTCGAATAACCTGAAACTGACGGATCACTTCCGGTCGCAATCCAGCTAAATGTCGTGGAAGTAACATTGCTCGAAAGAATTATATTAGTTGTGTTTCCGGAACAGACCTGGTAGGAAGTAACTATATTGGTTACCTGTGGAATTGGGGTTATTGCAATATAAAAATTAACTGTATCTCCGGGGCAGGATAAGGCAAAGGGAACTACCCGGTAGATGACAGAATCTACTTCGCCACCGGTATTGATAAGGATTTGCTGGATAGGATTTGCAGTACCGCCAACATAGCCTGAAATAAAACCAGAAGTTGCAGTGGCCGTGTAAGAATAGGTTGTTGAAGAAATTGTTGATTGAAGGTTGATATTTATAGCATTTCCTGAACAAATTGAAAAAGAGGTAACTGTATTCGTGAGATGGGGACTGATGTTGGCTTGCAGTTGAATGCCTGCTCCTGAGGTTCCGGGACCAAAAGGGCCATAACCACATAGAAAATTTTGACCTCTTACCTTCAGATGCATAGGTCCAGCCGGAAATGTTGAAAAAGATAAAGTAATCGAGGGCCCTTGGTTTACAAGATCCACCAATACAGTATTCGTTACATCGTCAGTCAATACCCATTCGTACAAATTATCATTCGCTCCGAGGATAGGAAAAGGAACAATGGTATAGGTATTGACTGCGCTTTGACAGAATGTAGTTGGACCAGTAATATCATCGGGGGCAAGAGGAGCTCTCTGGACAATCAGCATTATTGGATTTGTTTCGCTGGCTGCATACCACCAGGTATTCACAGTATTTTCTGATCCGATACCAATGCCACCATAATTACCATTCCAGCGATGACACCCAACTGTATCATAGCTGTAACACCCATTTAGTTGAGTCCTGCCTCCTTGGCTTGCAAGCAGAGTATCATTCCAATAGGTTGCAATAGGTGGACCTGAAGGCCTGACCTGTGTTACAACAAAACCATGAAGATGCCTTTCAAGGTCATATACGGGAAAGTTGGTTAGTCCATTAATGAATGTAAGTATCAGAGGGATCTGTGTCCCGGTTGATAAAGATTGTCCCAGGCCGTTTAAGCCGTTCCAGTTGAGATCATTCCAGCCGGCTTGCACGGAATCCATAATAACAACATCTTCCGGTTGTATTCCCGGTAAAGGATTGATGTTAAATAACGCTTTAACCAGTCCCGACTTGCCAACAAAGAAATGAATGGTAAAAGAACCGTCGCATCCTTGTGTAACTGTCAGGTTATTTTCGTTAATAGTTCCAATGATCCCGGTTGGATAGCAAATTGTGTCGGGGTTATTTACAAAGATCTTATACTGAGGGTAACTATGATTGTAAAGCGCCGATTTACAACTGCTGTCCCATGGCATCGGTGGAGGATAGCAACCATTAGCATTGCAGGATACTGTGAATAAATCCCCCTGCATATTATTAAAAAATATGGAAGTCACGACCGAATCTTCCGAATAAATATACATGGTTCCCAGGAATGCATTTGTAGGAATATTAATTGAGTTTGATTTAAAATTCCATGTTTTTGCCCAAAGCCTTCCATTGGTTGCTGCATATGGAGTAATGGTTGTATCAATAACCGTGACATCCAATTGAAGAAGTGAGCCCATACTCAGGTCAATTTCATAATCTCCCGGATAAACAGGAGCATAGCTGATTGGATGGTATCCGCCACTGCCCAATACATCCGGACCAACATAGGCCTGGCTGAAATATTTGATAAACCCGTTTGATGAGCTACTCGTATTAACCGGACCATACATGAGGGTACCATTGAGTTGTAGCTTTACAGTTACTCCACCGTATACAGAAGCAAAACCCATGTATATCTTTTCCCCCGGATGATCAATGTGAACATATAGTTTATGGTCTATGTCACAGAATTCCGTCCCGAAACAATTAGGGTTCGATGTAATGTATAAGGTTGTGTAATAGAGTGAATCGGGCGTAAGTTGTTTCATGCCTTCCGAAAATAAAAGAAAAGGCATTAAAAGCGTAAGAAAAGTGATAAAAAAATGCTTAATAGAGACCATTAATAAATATTGAAGTCAAATGATAATGCAAAAATTAAAATCTTTTTCAAAGTCGTCTTAATGTCCATTTTGAAATATAAAGACTGTTGATTTTATGTGATTATCCTTTAAAAAGACATGTATTTTTTGAATAGTTGCCTGAACCAGTGATTTGGGGAAGGAATCAGATAAATAGCAGTGAAAATAAAACCACTAAAGAAGAATGATCTTTCGGAAAGACAAGTAAATGGCAGAAGGTTGCTTCGCTGTTTTAGCGTCTTCGCGTCTTAGCGGTTAAGAAAACGTTAGAACAAAGGTTTCTCGCAGATTAACGCAGATTAGGCGCAGATTTCCGCAGAAAAAAATTCACCACATTAGTCACTTTAGAACACAATAGTGTCACTTAAGGTAATTCTAACTAATGTGAACTATTGTGTCTATTGTGGTGAGAAAATAAAGGCAAGAAGGAAATATTGGGGTTGCTTCGTCGCTGCGCTCCTCGCAATGACAAGGACGAGGGGTGTATAAGGAGATTGCTTCGGCACTTCGTGCCTCGCAATGACAATCCGTTGAATACCCCATGCCACAATCCCACACTGCGTTAGGGGCTGTAGTGGAAAGCCCGGAGCGAGGAACGAGCGAGGACTTGGAACGGAAGACCCGACCCGAAGGGGAACGCCCAAAATCAATTAAAAATTAAAAATGAAGAATTATGTCTTTGCAGTAAAGGCTTCATAGACTATTCGCTTATTGCTCCGACCTCTGACCTCCGATCTCTGACCTCGGAACACCGTCATCATACAATAATTATTACCTTTGCAGCCTTCAATTTTATTGAATGTCAGGAAAGAAAAAAGTTATCGTCGGCCTTAGCGGAGGAGTTGACTCTTCGGTTGCAGCATACCTTCTGAAACAACAGGGATTTGATGTCACAGGTGTGACCATGTCGATCTGGGACGGGAAACCCAACCAGGTTCCTTCCGGAAAACATGCCTGTTATGGCCCCGATGAAAATGAGGAAATTGAAGAGGCAAGAGAACTGGCCGGCATCCTGGAGATTCCTTACCGGGTATTCGACTGCTCTCAGCGGTATAAAACACTTGTTCTTGACTATTTCCGGCAGGAGTACCTTTCGGGACGTACCCCAAACCCCTGCGTAAAATGCAACCAGCTGATCAAATTCGGGATGCTTCCGGATACAGCAAGAATGGAAGGACTGGCGTTCGACTATTTTGCTACCGGTCATTATGCCATTGTCGAATGGGATGATCAGCGGAAACGGTATTTGCTGAAAAAGGGAGTGGATCCCAGGAAAGACCAAACCTATTTCATCTATCGCCTTACCCAGCAGCAGCTTTCAAAGGTTCTTTTCCCGATCGGAAAAATGACCAAACAAGAAGTCAGGGAGATTGCTGCAAAGATCAACATCCCCTTATCTGAAAAGGAAGAAAGCCAGGATTTCTACAGCGGGGATTACAGGGATTTGCTTGATCTAAAAGATACGCCAGGCGATATTGTCGACCATAAAGGAAATGTTCTCGGGAAGCACAAAGGGTTCTGGAATTTTACAATCGGCCAACGGAAAGGCCTTGGAGTCGCTTATTCCGAGCCACTTTATGTGCTCAGCCTCAACAAAGAAAAGAATACGGTTGTGGTCGGAACACGGGAAGAGGTGATGAGCTCATCTTTCATTGTAAACGACCTGAACTGGATTGCAGTTGAATCACTGTCCGGTCCCATGGAAGTAGAAGTAAAGATCAGGTCGGCACAGAACGCAACAGGTGCACGGATTGAACCCTTTGAAAAGGATTCAGTTAAAGTCACATTTCATCTCCCGAATGATGGCATCACTCCGGGACAATCTGCTGTTTTTTACTTGGAGGACCTGGTGATAGGTGGTGGGGTGATTGAAAAAGTGGTGACATGGTGACATGGTGAAGTGGTGAGTTTAAATGGCGAAATGCGAAATGCGAATAGCGAAAGTAACAATTCAACTTTAAAAACTTTAAAAACTTTACAAACTTTACAAACTTTATAAACTGACTTCTAATCATGAAAAGAATCCAAATCTTCCTTTTTTTTATCTTTATCCTGACAGATGTTGTATTCTCGCAGCGTAACCCCGAAATCACTGCCAAAGAACTCAAAACCGATGTTTATTTTCTTGCATCCGATTCATTAAAAGGTCGGAAACCCGGAACAAAGGAAGGCAACGTTGCCGCAGGTTACATCCGCGACCAGTTCAAAGCCTCGGGCCTGAAACTGATCTGCGACAATGGCTTCCAGTATTTCGAAATTGTCACGGATGTCACCGCCGGCGATCATAACGACCTCCGGTTTGGGGATTTTCAAGGAACTTTTAAAAAGGATTTCATGCCGGTAGCCTATTCCTCCAATGGAACCATCGGCAATTCCGTTGTATTTGCAGGATATGGTTTCGATATCGACCAGGACAGCTTGAAGTGGAAAGACTATGAAGGAGTGGATGTAAAAGGGAAATGGGTCATGCTATTCCGCGGTGATCCCGAACTGGATAATAACGACAGTAAATTCATCCCTTATACCGAAATCCGGGGAAAGATCCTTGTGGCAAAAGATCATGGGGCAGCAGGTGTTCTGATTGTTACACCGGTGAATGTGGATAAAGACGATAAACTGATCGGACTTCACTCGGAAAACAATGATGTAACTGCGGGAATCCCCGTCATCAACATCAAACGCGAGGTGGCGAATATGTTGCTTAAATCCTCCGGATACAAAGTAGATTCACTTGAAAAAATCCTGAATAAAACGAGAAAGCCCAAAACCATCCTTCTTCCGGTGATGGTCAATGCATCTGCCGAAATCATCCAGAAAAAAGCATTGACTGAAAACGTGGTAGGGATGATCGAAGGAACCGACCCGGTTTTAAAAGATGAATATATTGTCATTGGCGGCCATTACGACCACCTCGGGTTTGGTGGTCCGGGTTCCGGCTCGAGGATACCCGACACGGTTGCTGTTCATAATGGCGCCGACGATAATGCATCCGGAACTGCTATGGTCATCGAACTTGCCGGAAAACTGGCAGCAGAAAAAAACCGGTTGAAGAGAAGTGTTATTTTCATTGCTTTCAGCGGGGAAGAAATGGGACTCCTGGGATCGAAATATTTCACCGATCATTCGCCGGTGGACATGAAGAAGATCAAAGCCATGTTCAATTTCGATATGGTAGGCCGGTTTGATAAAGAGAAAAATTCCATCTCAATTAGCGGCACCGGAACTTCATTGGAAGGCGATTCCATAATCCGTATGTATGAAAAACAACTTCCGTTTACCGTTACCCACTCCCCCGATGGTTACGGGCCTTCCGACCATGCTTCGTTCTATGCATCCAATATCCCTGTATTCTATTTTACGACCGGGGCTCACACCGATTATCATACTCCTTTTGATGATGCCGATAAACTGGATTACGGGAAGGAGAAAGAAATTGGGGACTTCAGTTACAACATCATCATGAATATTGATAACTTACCCAAAGCCCTTACCTTTCATGAATCAGGCAAGAAAGAAAGTGCAGGAAGAGGAGGGCGCAGGATGAAGGTCACCCTCGGGATCATGCCCGATTTTGCAGGAACTGAGAAAAAAGGTTTGCGCGTAGATGGGGTCACCAAGGATGCCCCTGCGGATAAAGGAGGCATGCTGAAAGGCGACATCATCATCTCCATCAACGGAATGACGGTTGGCAACATCTATGAATACATGTCCCGGATGGGAAAACTGAAACAAGGCCAGACCATCAGTGTTGAGGTGATCAGAAAAGAGAAGAATGTGGTGCTGATAATACAGTTGTAATTGAGGTCTGACCAAAAAGATTTTTCTCGCAGAGTTTCGCGGATTAAACGCTGATTCACGCAGAAATCCGAATAACAATTCTATAAGTTTATTTATAGAATGACTAATTTTCTCTGCGAAAACCTGCCTGCCGGTAGGCAAGTTTGCGATTCATCTGCGTAAATCTGCGAGAAATAATAAATGTAAATTAGGATTTTATGGAATTAACTAAAATTCTTGATAAGGTTTTCCTTTTCAAATTTATAAAGTTCTGCTTGGTGGGGTTTTCAGGAATCTTCGTCGATTTCGGGACCACTTATTTCTTCAAGGAGGTGATGAAGGTCCAGAAATATGTTGCCAATGCCATCGGATTCACACTTGCCGCCTCAACCAATTATTTTTTGAACAGGATCTGGACTTTTAATAGCCATAATCCACAGATCATCCAGGAGTTTTCACGATTTTTCGTCATCGCCCTTATCGGCCTGGGAATCAACAGCACAATCATCTGGCTTTTGAACGATAAGTTCAGGATCAATTTCTATCTTTCGAAACTGTTTGCTACGGTGATCGTAACCTTGTGGAATTTCCTGATCAACGCTTATTTCACTTTTGCCTGAACCGGCATAGCATCAGTCGTCATCGTCATCTCCGCCTGATCCGGATTGAGTAGTATCATTTTTCACGGTATCTGCCTTTGCGTTTTTCAAAGGTGCAGACGGAGTTATAGCAGGTGCAGGTGTTATGGCGGGGGCTGAAGCTTCCTGGGTTTTGGTCATATCTTCAGGTATGCAAACGATAAAATCAGCTTTTCCAAGATTGTCTTTTTCAAGTTCATCCAGGTCGTCCTGCTCAACGGTAGTTATGGTAAGGATCTTCAGTTCCGTGGCATTTCTTTTATTGTATTCTTTCAGGTACCATACGATTCCTTCATAATTTTCGGAGTGGTAACTCCCGTTAATATGATAAAAAACATACCCGTCATTCAGGTTCTTTAAAATGAAATGGGCCATAGTTGCATCCTTGATCGCCTGTGCTTTCGGGAGGTTATCCCCCATATGCGTCTGGGAGCCGGTAAACATATCGCGGATCTTTTTATAACAGTTCAATTCAGGATTGTATTTTAGGGGTAATGGGGCTATCATCCCGCGTTCCAACGAATTGATGCTATCGAGTCCTTCAAACCCTTTGAGGTTTACAATAGCCGAATAACGCCTTGGAATATTTGTCGCAATGAATTTTACCCCTTTTTTTGCAGCAAAATCCACGATGGGAGCATAATCAGTCTTGTAATTGGGCCAGAGTTTTGCTTCCGCTTCGAAATCTTTTTTCCGGATCATGGAAGAGATGTATTCATTCAAAAGCAGTTGGTTGTCTCGTTCAAACATCTCTGCCCCAATGATCAGTTGGCCCTTCTTCTCTTTATAAAGATCTTTGGCAAGTTGCAATTCAAGCCAGTGGCAAATCGGGTTGGTATGGTCCTCGCCAAAAAACACCACATCCGCATTTCTTGCGGCTTTGAGGATGTCGCCATAATCTGCAACACGGCCTTTACTATTGAATACACGGTAAGCGGGTTTGTCGCTTTTTGCGGAAACCAGCAAAACAAAAATTGCTATAATTCCAATGTGGGCTTTGATTTTCATAATAATGTTTCTATTTAACCTCACCCCCCGCCCCCCTCTCCTTCAGGAGAGAGGGTGAAGGGGGAGAGGTGATTGGGTCAATTCATTTCACTTTATCGTAATAAAACAATTCTTTATTCTTCATTTTTCATTCTTCATTTCTTAAGACCTTCTTCTTTGAACGAAAGCGGGAGAAGCGTTTCCATTCCTTCGATGGTCAGCACTTTCCCGGTTTCTCCCATCAGGATGATCCGGATTTTTTCAGAACTTAGCATCTCGTATTCGATGATGGCCTGCCGGCAGGATCCGCAAGGTGTCACCGGCTTTTCAACCGGAAATTGCAGTGATTTTGCCGTAATGGCGATTGCTTTGACCGCAATCCCCGGGTTTGCAGATGCTGCTGCAAACAGTGCCACCCTCTCAGCACAAAGTCCCGAAGGGAAAGCCATATTCTCCTGGTTGTTGCCAGTGATGATTTTACCGTTTCCCATCCTTACGGCCGCACCGACCTTGTAATGTGAATATGGAGCATAGGCAGAATCCACGGCAATCTTTGCATGTTCAAGCAACTCCCGGTCTGAGGGGGGCAATTCTTCCATTGAATCATATTCCAGGTAAGAAATGGAAAGGTTTTTCTGTTCCATGAAGGGGATTTTAATGGTTTCCGGGATCATCATCCGTCGAATCGTCATCCCCGGTTTTATTATCGGTGCTTCCCGATGGGGCTTTATAAGTTCCGGCCAGTACCGATTTGTAAAGATTCTGATCGACCAGCGTATTTATGGCTTCTGCTATGTCTTTATCGGTATCCAGGGAGGCGATAATTTTGCCCTTCTGGTAATAATATCTCGAAACGATCTCCAGCTTGATCAAATCACTGATCTGCGATTTGAATTTCGTCAGATCGCTTTTTTTATCATTATCCATCTGTTTCTTCAGGGCATCGTATTCCGATTTGATTGCATTAAAATAGTGTTCTTTCTCCGAATCTTTCCGCAGGTCTTCCAGGGCTTCTTCACTTTTTGTTCTATAATCATAATTCTTATCGGAAATAAAAGCTAAGAAGGCATTGAAAATGGTATCGGTAATCTCAAATTTATCTGCGGAAGGAATAGTGGGATGTTCTCTTCTGAATTGAGTAGCAAAGTCAAAGATCAGGTACTTTGTATAAAGCGCCATTGAAATGTTGCTGTATTCCACTTTGTTGCTGTGAATATCGGGTTTGATTCCTCTTCCTTCGTATACGGTGCGCCCATCCTTTGTTTTAAACGCTGCGATCAGGGAATCGGGGATTTTGCCAAATATGCCTTCTTTGTTTTTGTGCGAATAATCAATGGCCTGTATACAACGTCCGCTGGGAATATAATACTTAGCTACGGTGACTTTCATCTGGGCATTAAAACTCAGCGGGACAACATTTTGAACCAGTCCTTTCCCAAAGGTCCTGCGACCGACGATCACGCCGCGGTCGAGGTCTTGCATGGCGCCTGAGAGGATCTCGCTGGCCGATGCGCTCTGCCCGTCAACGAGAATGACCACCGGTATATTCACATCCACCGGTGCATTCATGGTTTTGTAAGAGTGGTTCTTGTCTGGAAGTTTTCCTTTTGTGGTGACAACTTCCTGCCCCCGGTCAACAAAAATATTTACAATATCAACGGCTTCATTCAGCAAACCGCCACCGTTCCCGCGGAGGTCTATGATGATCCCTTTCAGCTCGCTCTTTTCACGGAGTTTCATAAGAGCCTGTTTGACCTCTGATGCGGCTTTCTGCGTAAAACTGGTGAGTTTAATATAGCCGATACCATGATCCAGCATACCGGAATAGGGAATGTTATCGATTTTGATGATCTCACGGTTGATGGTCTTCTCGATTGGGGCATTTTCACCCGGGCGTTGGATTTTCAGGGTGATCGTGGTCCCTGACTGTCCTTTAAGGATAGCACTTACATCAGAATAGGTTTTTCCTTTGGCGGATTGTCCGTTGATCTCAAGGATCATATCTCCGGCCCTTAGATCGCTCTTCTGTGCCGGGGCACCTTCGTAAGGTTCCGAAATTACAACATATTCCCCGTTCTGATGGATCAATGCCCCGATACCGCCATATTCACCGGTGGTGATGAATTTATAGTCTTCGATCTCTGTCTCGGTGATGTAGTTGGTGTATGGATCGAGCGACTCAAGCATAGCGTCGATGGCCGTTTTTGAGAGTTCTCCCGGCTTAATGTCATCCACATAATTTGTGTTCAACTCTTTAATGACATTCGAAAAAATGTCAAGATTTTTTACAATTTCAAAACCCTGTTCGCTTGGTGCCTGTGCCTCTGCAATCTTGCAAGCGCCCAGCAAAACCATAATCAGTAAAACAATTTCTCCTCTTCGTATCATAATCCCTGATAATTATCTTTTATAAATACTTTATTTGTTTTTATTCCGGATGTCAGGGCACAGGATCGTACCCGTTTCCACCCCAGGGGCGACAGCGCACCAGTCTTTTGAGGGTAAACCAACCACCTTTGAAAGGGCCATGTTTCCTAATCGCTTCTATTCCGTAAACCGAGCAGGATGGCGTAAACCTGCATGACGGCATCAGGTAAGGAGAGATTGCGCCCTGGTAAAACCGGATCAAAAGGATGAAGAAATTACCCAGTAATTTGCACATGTTCTTTCCTTAAACGTTGTAAAAGTAATATTATTTTTTCCCGGATCAGACTGGATGGAAGGATTTCTTTCGACGTGTAAGTAATGCAAAATGCCATCTGTTGTTGTCTTTCCGTAAGAGCTTCGTATAGGATCCCCTTGTTTGTGCGGTAGGCTTCCCGGATCCAGCGTTTGATTTTGTTCCGGTGAACGGATTTTCGCAGGTTTTGTTTTGGAACTGAGATAAGTACCTGTGCGGGAAAATTTACAGGGATCCCGGTTTCCATGAAAGTCACGCGAAATGGATGGATATAAAAAGAATGGCCTTCCCGGAAGAGTTTTGTGATCAGAATTTTCTTGCACAACCTTTCATCCTTTGTGAAAGTTTGCTTCATGTCATTTTTTCTTCAACTCATTCTGCAGGTACTGCTCAATGGCCAGGGTCATGGAAGATGCCGTTTTTGAGGGAGCCGAAACATTCAGCGTAAGACCTGCATCCACTACTGCTTTTGCGGTACTCGGCCCGAATGCACCGATTGCAGTTTTATCTTGTGTGAATTTCGGGAAATTCTTGAATAAAGATTTGATCTGGGCTGGACTGAAAAAGACCAGCATATTATAATCTTCAATTTTGACGTCAGAGAGATCGCTTGCAAGCGTACGGTAAATAACGGCTTTTTTAAACTGGATCTTGTTTTCCTCCAGCATATTTGCGATCTCCTGCTTATGGATATCCGAACAGGGCAAAAGAAATTTTTCGGTTTTGTGCTTTTTGGTCAGTTCAACAAGGTTCGTAAAGCTTTCTTTACTGTGAAAAACTTTTCTTTTCCTGTACTGAACATATTTCTGGAGATAGTAGGCCGTAGATTCGGAGATGCTGAAATACTTCATACTGTCGGGCACCTCAACACGCATTTCTTTACATATTCTGAAAAAATGATCTACCGCGTTGCGGGAAGTGAAGATCACCGCTGTGTAGTCAAGGATGTTGATCCGGTCTTTCCGGAATTCCTTGGCAGGAACACCTTCAATCTTGATGAACTTACGGAATACAATAGTAACATTGAACTTTTTAGTCAGATCAGCGTAAGGCGATTTTTCAAGATCTGATGGCTGGGGTTGAGAGACAAGGATGGTTTTTATTTTCAATGCTACGTATTTTTTATCGTTGCATACTCAAACTTAATATCCGGATCGCTTATAAATAGTATCTCAAAACAATTTTCATCAGTATGACCAGGGGTAGAATTTCGAGGCTGCAAAGATACACAAATAAAAACAAGTAGGAAAATTTCGTTATTGAAATTCCTATCAAAAACCCTCTCACAAATCGAAATAAAAAGAACAAAGCGAAAATTATCATGCAGATCCACAGAAAGATAACGGATTTCAGATACAATGCGAAAATCAACAATGGCAATAAAAAAATCCCGGTCAATATGTTGAAAATCAAGATATTTAAAATGTATTCCCGGGTAGTTTGACGGGTTCTGAAGATGAATGACAGGAACCGGATCAACCCGATTTTCAGGATCCAGAAGCCAAGCACAAAAATGCTTATCATGGCGAAAAGCGGAAAGCCCTGGAGCAATCTGCCGGTATCTTTTACGAGTACAAGCTCATAGAGTTGATAGAGGAATAATGAAGTTGTTATTAAATAGATGAACCCCGTGGCCAGCGCGATCCGTTCAGTAAAAAGGTCACCATCCCTTATTAACTGACTCAGAAACCTTTTGGAATAAGGTGCCAACAGGATCTGTCTGAGCCTTCGGCGATAGAACACCTGAACCCATGCAAGAAAAACAAAACACAACAGAAGGAGGCCCAGGATCCATTCAGGCTGATATTGTTTGAATAGCACGGGCCGAATCCCCTGTGTTTTCAACTGATGAGAAATGAAAAATGATTGTGCAGGAGCAATACCCGGGGACAAAATGCTCTGAAAATCTGCTGTTGAATCGGTACTTACCTGATGAGAAATAAGTTTAAGATTCCGTGAAAGAACTGTATCGGATTGTATGGCAATATCAGCAGCCTTCATTTTTATGGAGTGTAACAATAATTCCTCAACGTTTGTTATTAAGTTGTGCCAGGAATGACCCCCAGAGCCTGTCATCCGGTGGATCAGCAACCACATGTATTTCTTCTTTACTAACCGGATGCGTAAATTCGATTTGCCTCGCATGCAGATGGATAGAACCATCCGGATTCGACCGGTCAAATCCATATTTCAGATCGCCTTTGATCGGGCATCCGATCTTTGCAAACTGGCTGCGAATCTGATGATGCCGCCCTGTGAGCAGGTTCACCTCCAGCAAAAAATAATTCTGACTCTGACCGATCAGGTGAAATGTGAGTTCAGCCTTCTTGGAACCGGCCACTTCCTTGTCATGCGCGAAAGATTTGTTTTTTTCTTCATTTTTTTTCAGGTAATGAAGAAGATGTCCGCTTTCTTCAGGCGGCTGGTTCTTAACAACCGCCCAATAGGTCTTATGAATTTGTCCCCCTTTGATCATTTCGTTCAGGCGGGTAAGGGCTTTGCTGGTTTTTGCGAAAATAACAACCCCGCTTACAGGCCGATCGATACGGTGAACAACTCCCAGGAATACATTGCCGGGCTTATGGTCACGCTCTTTGATGAATGCTTTGAGAAGATCACTGAGTGGTGTATCGCCGGTTTTATCTCCCTGGACGATCTGGGAGGGTTGCTTGTTAAAGATGATAAGATGATTGTCTTCGAAAAGAATATTGCTTCCGATCGAGGTCCTGTTCATTAGTATTGTTCCCGCTCGTTAGGGAAATCAAGAGATTTGACATCATTGATATAATTGGTAACTGAACCCTGGATCTCTTCCGAGAGGTTGTTGTACCGGCGAAGAAAACGCGGGGAGAAATCGAGTGTTATACCCAGCATATCGTGCAGTACCAGGACCTGGCCGTCGACATCCCGTCCGGCTCCGATCCCGATGGCAGGAATCTTTATTTCACGTGCTACCTGGCCTCCGAGTTTTGCGGGGATCTTTTCAAGGACAATGGAAAAACATCCGGCCCGGCTGAGCAGATGAGCATCTTCCAAAAGTTTTACCGCCTCTTCCTCTGTAGTGGCCCTGACAACATAGGTTCCGAATTTGTGAATGGATTGCGGCGTCAAACCGAGATGACCCATCACAGGAATGCCGGCTGACAGAATCCGGTCAACAGACTCAATGATTTCTTTTCCTCCTTCCATTTTAACTGCATCTGCACCACTTTCTTTCATGATCCGGATAGAAGAAGACAAGGCCTCCTTCGAATTGCCCTGATAAGTGCCGAAAGGCATATCAACAACTACCAGCGCCCTCTTCACAGCCCTCACAACCGAAGAAGCATGATAGATCATCTCGTTGAGCGTGATGGGGAGTGTGGAAGTGTGGCCCGCCATTACATTGGAAGCGGAATCCCCGACAAGAATAATGTCAATGCCCGTTCCATCAAGGAGCCTCGCAAATGAATAATCATAAGCCGTAAGCATGGCAATTTTCTCCCCTTCCAGTTTCATTTCCTGGAGCACATGCGTAGTAACTTTCGAAACATTCCGATAGGATGTTGTCATTCTTTAACTATTTATCAGCAAAACTACAACAAATAATTAAAAAATCTTTACTTTTGTCCTCCTTTTACAGATCGAATCAACCATGCGTTACCTCAGAATTATCCTTGTTGTCCTTGTGTTTATCACGGTTCTCTATTCCTGCAATAAGAACCTGAATGTGAATGCTGATTGGCGGGACATTACAGTGGTTTACGGCATCCTTAGCCAGAATGAAGATACCACATTCATTAAAATCACAAAAGCATTTCTTGGAGAGGGTGATGCATTGATGTTTGCGAAAATCCCCGATTCCAGTACTTATCCTGATAAGCTGGATGTGAAACTGGAGGCATGGTCGGGCAATAACCTGGTGAATACATACACCTTTGATACCATCACAAAGCATCACAAAGAAAAGGGGGATTCAATATTCTATTATCCCGACCAACTGGTTTATTTTAATCATACGGGGCACCTGGATGAAAATAATACCTACAGGCTTAAAATAACCCACAAGAATACGGGGATGGTGGATTCTGCAACCACCAAGCTGGTTCACGGCTTTACCGTAGAAACCCCGGATCCATTCATTAAAGTGGCGGAGTACATCCCCGGACACAGTTTTGAAGTCAAATTTGCCCAGGCTTATGGAGGGAAACGCTATCAGCTTGTGATCCGTTTTCACTACCTTGAAACCACTCCAAATGGTACTGTGTCGAAATCCTTTGACTGGATGTTGTTCAATAACCTGCAGGTAGTAAATCCCTATGAGACTTCACCTGAGTCAATTTTCAAAAATTTTCCCGGAGATATTTTTTATACGGTTGTGGCAGGGAATATAAAAGACACCAATGTCACTGTCACTTCGAGAACTGCACGTTCCGTAGATTATATCTTCAGTGTTGCTTCTGAGGATCTCAACACCTATATGGAAGTTACTGAACCATCTCTCTCGATCATACAGGAACGCCCCTCCTTTTCCAACATTTACAATGGGATTGGACTCTTCTCGAGCAGGTTCGTAAATGAAATAGATTCTATCGCTATTGGCCATAATACACTGGATGAGCTAAAGATCAATCCGCTTACTGCCAAGCTGAAGTTCTGACTACCCCTTTTTTCTTTCCCTGTCGTTTTGTCACAATCTGGCAGCCAAACCTGTTTTGGCATAATGATTGACATTAAGGGGTGAAATTCCAAAAAAATTATTCACAATAAATTTGATTAAAATGGGAAAAATCATTGGTATCGATCTTGGAACCACGAACTCTTGTGTAGCTGTCATGGAAGGGAACGAACCGGTTGTCATCGCAAACAGTGAAGGAAGGAGAACAACTCCATCCATCGTTGCTTTTACTGAAAATGGTGAACGAAAAGTAGGCGATCCGGCCAAGCGTCAGTCAATCACGAATCCTCATAACACCGTTTTTTCCATAAAACGTTTCATGGGGGAGACCTATGACCAGGTTGAAAAAGAGATCAAACGCGTACCGTACCATGTAGATCATGGAGATAATAATACTCCGCGTGTCAATATCAACGGCAAATTGTATTCTCCGCAGGAAATTTCTGCCATGATACTTCAGAAAATGAGGAAAACGGCGGAAGATTATCTTGGAATGGAAATCAAGGAAGCAGTCATTACAGTACCTGCATATTTCAGCGATTCACAGCGTCAGGCTACCAAGGAAGCAGGTGAAATTGCAGGCCTGGATGTCAAACGTATCATCAATGAACCTACTGCAGCTGCCCTGGCCTATGGCCTCGACAAGAAAAACAGAGACATGAAGGTTGCCGTATTTGACCTGGGAGGCGGAACGTTTGATATTTCCATCCTGGAATTGGGTGAAGGCGTATTTGAGGTAAAATCCACCAACGGGAATACCCATCTTGGAGGAGATGATTTTGATCACCTCATTATTGACTGGCTTGCAGAAGAATTTTTGAAAGAAGAACGGATTGACCTGCGTAAAGATCCGATGGCATTGCAGCGTTTGAAAGAGGCTGCCGAAAAAGCCAAGATAGAATTATCCAGCTCTACAGAAACCGAGATCAACCTGCCATACATCATGCCGGTTGACGGTATTCCCAAGCACCTGGTAAAAAAACTTTCGCGTGCCAAATTTGAGCAGTTGATTGACCAATTGATGCGGTCTACCATTCCACCCTGCGAACAGGCCATGAAGGATGCCGGGTTGAAACCATCTGACATTGATGAAGTGATCCTGGTTGGCGGCTCCACAAGGATTCCCGCTGTACAGAAACTGGTCAGGGATTTCTTCGGAAAAGAGCCTTCAAAAGGGGTGAATCCGGATGAAGTCGTAGCCATTGGTGCGGCGATCCAGGGAGGTGTTCTGACAGGGGAAGTGAAAGATGTCCTACTGCTGGATGTCACACCACTGTCACTCGGAATCGAAACCCTGGGCGGGGTAATGACCCGGCTGATCGAGTCCAATACAACCATTCCGACCAAAAAATCAGAAGTCTTTTCCACTGCAGCAGATAACCAGACTTCCGTGGAGATCCATGTTCTCCAAGGTGAAAGGCCCATGGCGAATCAGAATAAGAGCATCGGCCGTTTCCACCTCGATGGAATTCCTCCTTCAACACGCGGCATCCCACAAATCGAAGTGACATTTGACATTGATGCAAACGGGATACTGAATGTTGCTGCCAGGGATAAAGCAACCGGAAAATCGCAACAGATCCATATTGAAGCCTCTTCGGGATTATCAGATGCTGATATCAGGAAGATGAAGGAAGAAGCCCAGGTGAACTCAGATGCAGATAAACGGATAAAAGAAGAGATCGATAAATTAAACACTGCAGATTCTTTGATCTTCCAGACCGAAAAACAACTCAAGGAATTCGGCGACAAGATACCGGGAGATAAAAAAGAGTCGATCACGAAGTCGCTGGAAGAATTGAAAACCGCGCATAAGAACAAAGACCTTCCGGGAATTGAAAGAGCTATGGCGAACCTGAATTCGACATGGCAAAGCGCCAGCGAAGATATGTACAAGAATGCACAACAGCAGCCACAGGAAGGCCCTCAAGGCGGCCCTCAGGCCGGACCAGAACAAAAACAGCAAACCGGTACCGATGAAGTCACTGATGTTGATTTTGAAGAAGTGAAAGATAAATAACCTGTCTGGTGCAGCCAATAGGACGATCGTGTTCCGGCTTGGTTGAATAATTGATGAGCTGTTTCGACCGATGAAAAAAATTGCGGCGAAACAGCTCATTTATTTTTGTTAATATTTTCTTAAACATAAAATGACCAGAGTCAACAAAAATCTTTATACATTTGTTAATTAAGAATAATTCTCTTAGAAAGGTGGTTGAAAGCAATATACTGCATATAAACGAAACATGCCGGATATACTTCTGAACCCTTCGATTAGATTGATGGGATCAACATGATATTGAAATTTCAGAATAATTAATAACCTATTGGAAAAATAAACTCTATGAAAAGATTTACACCTGTTGCCATTAGTTTTTTAGTTGTTTTATTGATCGGAATAAATGGAATCGGGCATGCACAGACCATTCTTTATGAGGATTTTAACTATGCACCGCCGGCATATGTCGGTGGGAATGGGAATGCTGGCAGTTCTTCCAATAACTGGACCACGCACAGTATAACAAGCGGACAAACAACAACCATTGACGTTGTAAACGGCAATTTATCATTTACTGGGCTTTTCCCATCAAATGGTTATAAAGTATCCATGTTTGGAAATACCAATCTTACCTCGAGAGATATAAACCGGGCGTTTACTTCTTCCAGTAATGTTCTTTATTTTTCAGTTTTATTAAATCTTGTCGATAATTCCGGGATAACTGCAAATGGTGATTATTTTATGCATTTTGGAGCAACGTCCGGTGCAGCGGTTACTATTTTTGGCGCCAGGTTGGGAGCCAAGTCCGTCAATTCCGGGGCAAATTATCGTTTCATTATCCAGAATACTTCAGGTGGAACACCAACATTCACTGAGTTTGCACAGGATCTTAACTTTGGAACAACTTACCTGGTTGTGGCTAAATACAATAAAAGTTCTTCGCCCACTACTGCCAACCTTTGGGTGAACCCGGCCAGCTTGGGAGGAACTGAGCCTTCCGGATCGGTCACAAATAACAGCGGAACCGGAGCTTTTGCCACCTTTGCCTCCATCTGTTTAAGAAACAATGCAACAACGCCCAAAGTTGAAATCGATGAAATCCGAATTGGGCCGACATGGGCTGATGTAACACCCCTGGGGGTACAAATAATCATTACAACCAGTGCCGTTACAGCAATAACGTCAACAACGGCCACTGGAGGCGGAAATGTTATTTCTGATGGCGGATCTACCATTATGGCAAGGGGCATTTGCTGGTCCACCAGCACCGACCCGACCATTTCCGGGAATCATACTACCGAGCCCGGTACCACTGGTCCCTTTACGAGTAATATGACCGGACTCGCACCCAGCACTACCTATCACGTCAGGGCTTATGCCACCAATGGCATCGGAACGGGATATGGCAGCGATGTTGCTTTCTCCACTTTATGCGAACCATTTGCTCCTATAACAAATTTTTGGGCAAGCAATACAAACATCACAGTAGGGCAATCGATCAACTTCTTTGATTCCACAAGGTATTGTCCGACTTCCTGGAATTGGTCGTTCGTGGGAGGAATCCCGATGTCGTCCACTGCCCAGAATCCAACTGGAATCGTTTACAATTATCCCGGGGTTTACAACGTATGCCTTACAACTACCAACGTTTACGGCAATAGTACACTCTGTAAATCGGAATACATTACAGTGAATGCCCCGTTGAATTCAAAGATGGTCGTCACGGAAATCATGTACAACCCTCCTGAAACCGGTATTGATTCACTTGAGTTTATTGAATTATACAACAACGATACTGCAGCGATCGACCTCCAGGGATTCTATTTTTCAAATCCCATTAGCTATACGTTCCCAAGCTACATCGTTGGTTCGCATTCTTATACACTGGTAGCAAAAAGCGCATCGGCCATGTTCCATACATTTGGAGTAACTGCATTGCAATGGGCGAGCGGATCCCTGAGCAATACCGGTGCCCTTATCAAACTGAAGGACCGGTTCAATGCCACTGTCGATTCGATGCAGTATGGTGTTCTTATGCCCTGGGATACACTGGCAAACGGACGTGGCTCTTCGCTTGAATTGTGCGATCCAAACTCCAATAATACACTTCCTTCCAACTGGCGACATGCCATCGAGTTTGCCGCTGTCAATGCAGCAGACGACACCATCTGGGCTTCACCGGGAATGGGCTGTTCCTACCCACCAGTTGCCAATTTCACAGCCAATAGCACCCATATTCACCTGAATGATTTTATTCAGTTTGCCGATTCTTCTATGGGGCAGGTTGATACCTGGAACTGGGAATTCGAAGCAGGAACACCATCCTCCTCCAATTTATTAATTCCGCCCCCGGTACAGTATACTTCTTTTGGCACCTATGATGTTTCACTTACAGTGTCTAACATCGCCGGAGCGGATATTAAGGTGAAATCCGGATATATTGAGGTTGGTACAACCGGACTTGGTACCTTGAGCGAAAGAAATTCCTTCGTGATCTATCCGAATCCGACAACCGGAAAATTCACTGTGATTTTTGCAGGAAAAGATTCCCATGAGGTAAAAATCATTTCCGGAATGGGCAACATAATTGAACAAAAGCAGTCTACCAGGGAGTTCATGGAATTTGACCTCTCGGGATTTACAAAGGGGATCTATTTTGTCCAGTCCTTTGACAACGGAACTCATACAATGATCTCAAAAAAACTGATTATACAGTAATTCATATATCCATTCAACTTTTATAAACGATTCATTAAATCATGCGCAAATGAAAAAAGTACTTTTACTCAGTTTATTTTTATCCCTGATCCTTGTAGTTCAAAATGCAAGAAGCCAGGGATTGGAAAATTTCAACAATTATCCTGAAACTACAAATGCTTACCATAATGGTACATTTACCGGGCAAGACGGTTCTATATGGAGCTATAACCAATGTCGGGGAGATTCGGCAATCAATGCTCCCACACCGACAATGGGGAAAAACAGGACTCCCACCGGAGAAGTTTTTTCGGGAACGATTCATGGAGGTTGTGGAACATTAAACTTTGATTACAAACAGGTGTTTACGACCAGTGTTTCATTAGATGTTTTTGTTAACGGCATTTTATTGACCACGGTTACTACCACCAATGAGATAGGGATCGTAAAAAATTCCGGAATTATCAATGTGAATGCCGCAGGTGATATTGTTTTTGATTTCAAGCAGAATTCCACTGCTGCCGGACAATGTGCAATTGACAATATTTCATGGACAGGGAACAGTACCGTATTGCCGGAACCCACGAATTATCCTACAAATTTCACGGCAACACCGGGATATTTTAAGGTCACCCTCAACTGGACAGATGCTACCAGTGGACAAGCCCCGACATCCTACCTTGTTCTTGGAAGCAATGCAAATAACATCGTGGCACCGACAGATGGCACCCCGGTTACTGATGATCCAAACCTGGCGGATGGAAGCGCTGCATTAAATATTCTGCAGGGAGTACAGACCTGCGTGTTTACAGGGTTATTGAGCAGCACACCCTATTATTTTGCCATTTATCCCTATACCAACTCGGGAGCACTCATCGATTATAAAACAGATGGTACAGCCCCTGCAGCAAATGCAACTACTCCAAACGGTGTCATTATTTTCCATCGTGATTTCAATAACAGGCTTATGGCACCAATGATTGCGAAGAACATTCAGGGACCAGACCAATTCTGGTTGATCGATACCATTCATGGAACATCCTCTTCCGCATGTGCAACGATGTCCGGTTATCTCGGTGGTTCCTATTATGTGAACGAAGATTGGCTGATCACACCAGCCATGAATTTTGATCTTTATACCCATGAGGTACTTAACTTTATGAGCTCTTATAATTATACGGGAAATACGCTGTTAGTAAAAATTTCCAACACTTATGACGGTTCCGGTGATCCCAATTCCTTTACCTGGACGGATCTCGCCCCGACCTTGTCACCGGGCGGCTGGATCTGGACTAACTCAGGCGACCTTGATGTGTCGGGGACCAACGGCACCAGCGTTTATGTTGCATTCAAATATACATCCGACGCTACGGCTGCTAAAACATGGGAACTGGATGATATCCTGGTTTTAGGGACTCCTGTTGTTGGTATCGCGGAAAAAACCAATTCAACAGATTTCACAATCTCCCCGAACCCATCGCAGGGGATGGTTAAACTGGCCTTTAACGGTAAAGGGAATAAGGAAATCAGTATTATGAATGTGACAGGAAATAAAGTTTACCAGGAAACAACCGACCTTACGATCCGGAATATTGATCTTACGAATCTTTCCAGCGGGATCTATTTTGTACAGGTTACCGATGTGTCAACATCCAAAATCTCGGTGAAGAAACTCATTATTCGTTAGATCTGATGCCGACAACCGGAGATACATCTCATTCGTAGATCCGGCCGATGATTATAATTAAGAACTGCAATCTCATTTTTAAAGGGGTTGCGGTTTTTTTTCTTGGAACTCTGATTTTCTGTATTCCTTTCTCCTTCTATTCAATCTTCCTTCACCACTAAGTCACAAACCTGCTTACCGGCAGGCAGGTTTGCACAGAAAAAATTACGATCAAAGTTTAAATAACATCATCTGATTTGACAAATTATAAGGTCTTCTGTGTGAATCAGCGTTTAATCTGCGAAAATCAGCGAGAACGACTTTCATGTTATCTGATTTGAAGTTTCTGGGATTGAGTTTACTTCGACAAACATTCCTTTCAAACAGGAATAATGCATAAATTTGTATTGGCAAATCAAAACAGATGAACAAGAAAAGCATTTTCTGTCCTTTCCTGGTTTTTTTACTTTTTTCCGGACCCGGATCACAAAGCCAGGGGCAGCAGGCTTCTTTGAGCATCGACAAGCCTGTAAGGGTTGAAATTCCGGCCCGGTCCACCGACGAAACGTATCATATCATTCCTCTTAATTCGACCGGAGTGTTGCTTTACTTCAGAAGCGTTGAAACGGTGAATGATTCCCTTACAAAATGGTATTTTTCGCTTTATGACCAAAACCTTCATCCAATCTGGGTGAAGAGTATCCCGGTGAGAACAGGAATGGAGATCAGGGATTATTATCTTGAGCACGAAATGCTCACATTATTATTTCTTGCAAGTGAGAAAGTAAAGGGAATTACCGGATCTGAGATGATCGTAAGACTGGATTGCAAATCCGGGAAATTTAGCGGAAACCGGCATTCGTTGAGTGGGAATGTTATACCGGTAGAGTTTTTGGTTTCTCAGGATCATACTTTTCTGGGATATAATCTCAAAAATGAACCCGCACATATCCAGGTCATCGATCTGGAATTGGGGAAAGTTGCAGATTATCCGTTGACCTCTTCGGGAACGATGTCGAACCTGACAGGTTTTATTCTTGATACCTTGAACAGTATCTTATATGCGACCATCCGTAAACCTGTTTTAAAAAAGCATATCGTTTGCGACCTTCTGAAAATGAATTTTGCAGGAACGATCCTCTCAGAAACGGAGATCAGCACTGTTTCTCCATTGTGGGAAATCAGGAACCCCCAGCTTATCCTGGTAAATCCGGATGAACTATTGGTAATTGCAACCTATTCTGTTTCCGGGAAAAATGGGTCGTTAACCAGTTCCTCTGGGTTTTTTACCTGCAGGTTCAGGAATGGAATTCAGACGGATATTCATTTATTGAATTTTCTTGATCTGAAGAATTTTCAGAACATTGTGGCAGAAAAGGACCTGATTGCGATCAAAAAAAAGGCGTTGAAAAAAAACCGGCCGATAAATTATTATGTTCCGGAAGTGAATTTATTGGTTCATCCTGTCATTTTTCACCATGACCAGGTCATTTTTATGGGAGAAAGTTATGTGCCGGAATACCATCCCGAAAATTTTACGGAATTTGACTTTTACGGCCGTCCATATATCAATACGTACAATGTATTTGATGGATATCGTTATACCAGTGCAATCATTGCCGGCTTTGATAAAACCGGAAACCTGAAATGGAATAATTCAATGGAGATCCGGAATCTTATCTCCACCGAGCTGATTCCCAAAGTGAATCTCTTCTGTTCCTATTCTGATACCATGGTTCTTTGTTATTCAAGCGAAGCAAGGATCGCGTCAAAAATTATCAGAGAAAATGAGGTGGTAGAGAAGCTTGATTTTTCTGGTATAGAACAAATGAACCCGGAAGACAAAATGCTTTCTGATAGTAAAAATTACATGGTTCCCTGGTATGGCCCATTTTTCCTTTGTTATGGTTACCAGGAAATTAAAAACATCAATTCTTCAGAGGATAAAAAGAGGCTGGTTTATTACTTTACAAAAGTAAGGTTTGATTGACCCCGGGAAGAAAATTTTCGGTTTTACTGCAGTTATTGAACGATCAGCAGTTTTTTATCACAGGAAAGAATGATCAGTGATGTATCCCTGTTGATTCCGGTGGCAGAAATATTAATGGAGTAAGTATGCTCACCTGACAGTTCGGTGCAATGCATGTAGTCTTTCAGAATTTCAAACTG
This sequence comes from Bacteroidales bacterium, assembly GCA_017882335.1. Lineage (GTDB taxonomy): Bacteria > Bacteroidota > Bacteroidia > Bacteroidales > FEN-979 > FEN-979. The sequence continues at coordinate 41,386 of JADGPR010000009.1, forward strand.
CTCATGAGTAGATTTGAGGCTGACAACTATCGTAGAATCCAATTTATTTTCAATGCACAATGTTCCCTTACCGTTACAAGGTATTGCTTCCTTTTTCTTTTTACATCCTGAGCTTAAAATGAAAGTGCCGAGAATCAACAAGAAGAGTAGCGGAAGATATTTTTTCATAACGATAAGGTTACTGAATGCAAAAATAAGAGGATAAATTGAATAACAAAATTTATTTTGGAATTATTGTTCAGGCAACCAAACTAATTCCTGCGTGTCTAATTGACAAAAGTTGAATAATCAGAGAATTTTTTTTACTTTTGTTGGATAATGATGTAGTGGCGTTTTTAATCTCTTTGAAAGATGGGTTGCTAAAACCTTTTTTTCTCATTACCGTATAAAATTATTGCATGGGAATCAAACTTTCTAATAACCATAATATGTTTCATAGATTTTTACTCTACCTCACCTGTTCGTCCCTGTTTCTTGGCATGACTACACATTCGCTTTCTGCTCAACCATGTGCAGACACACAGCCAACCATTGCAGGTGCACAAATCGTATGTAACAACCAATCTGGTGTTATTTATTCAACACCGAACATACCGGGACATACCTATTCCTGGTCCATCTTAGGGGGTGCCATTATTTCGGGAGCCAATACGAACCAAATTACCGTGAACTGGGGCCCTGTCGGAGCCGGCTCCTTAAGTGTGACAGAGACGAACCCCTCGATTCCCTGTTTTACGATGGTGTCCAAAGCGGTAAAAGTCCAGCCACTGCTGATTTCCTACTTTTATTATACCAATACATCCTGCTATGGAGATATGCTATCATTTTGGGATGCATCTGTAGCCGACGTGACAAAACCCATCGTAAATTATCAAATTAATTTCGGAGATGGAACAGCAGATTACAATTCCCCTGTCCGGCCAAATCCAGTCACACATACCTATGCTGCGCCATATGATGTTACTTATATCATTACTTATATTGCAACGAATAATGAAGGAACCAATGATACAATCTATGATGCTGTTTATGTAAATCCCAACCAGTTTATTCCCACGGCGGCATTTAACTACATAATACCCAACTGTTCCTACCAACCGGTTAGTTTTGACGGGACAATTTCAACGACGCCTCCATTGACAACTCCCTTTGAGCGATTTGCCTGGGATTTCGGGGATCCTGCTTCGGGATCATCAAATTATGATAGCTGTTTAAATTGCGGTATTGTAACACATCTATTCACCGGCCCTGGAACCTATAATGTTAAACTTTCCGTTCTAAATGAAAAGTCTTGTAGAAATTCTGTTACACAACCGGTTACTATTGGTCAATCTGTTCCATCAGCCGCATATTCGTTCTCTTTCCCAACCTGCCAGAATAACCCTGTATTCTTTACCAATAACTCGACTTTCCCTGCAGGGAAAGACATCGTTACCTGGGAATGGTATTTTGGAGATGGAACTGCACCCGTGATTCGCAATGCACCCGCCAGTCCGAATGTTTCACATGTATTTCCAGCCCTTGGCCCTTATACGGTTCAATTGGTAGTGATCAATAACCTTACCTGTGCTGACACTGTCTACCATACTGTTACACTGACACCATCTCCAATAGCTTCTTTTACTTACAGTACTCCCTGTGCAGGCGATACAATGCATTTCCAGAATCATTCCCAGCAGAATAATGGCCCTGCCATTGTTTATTACGACTGGAATTTTGGTGACCCGGCTTCAGGAAATAACACTTCCAACCAGATGAACGGGACCCATGTGTACGCCGACTCAGGTACCTATATTGTCAGGCTGGCAATTGCAAATACCACGGGATGCCCGGATACGATAAGGAAGACGATTCACATTAACGCCAGGCCTGCTGTTGAATTTACATGGAATACAGGCGCTATGAACAACCAGATCGAATTTCATATTGATTCATTGCCCACCGGTATCACAAACCTTGGAGCGATAGGGAATATGTGCCAGTGGAATTTCGGCGATGGCAGATATGGATCCGGTCATAACCCGGTTCATACCTACACGGGTTCCAATAACTGGATCGTAACGCTCACCGTTATCGATACTAATGGTTGTTCAAATTCAGTCGGTCATGTGGTCTATGTACCAGAAATACCAATGGCATTCTATTCGAGCAACTCACCGGTTTGCCTGAATACACCGATGTGTTTCACCGATCTTTCTTCGGTTCCTTCCCCACCATTTGGTTATATTGCCTCCTGGACATGGACTTTCGGTGACGGATCACCCACAGTTACTATTAATTTTCCGAACAACCCGAATGTTTGCCATACCTACCCCGCGCCGGGCACTTACACGGTGACGCTCTCGGTTACTGATAATTCAGGATTTACAGATAGCTATAGCCATGACCAGATCGTATTGCCGCTTCCCATCGCAAACTTCTTCTGGTCAACACCCTGTAAAGGGGCACTGGTTCAGTTTACCGATGCCTCATTCCCCAATGGCGGCGGAAATGTCATTTCCTGGGAATGGAATTTTGGCGATCCTTTATCAGGGACCAATAATACAGATTTACTGCAGAACCCGAGTCATATTTTCACTGACAGCGGCTACTTTAATGTCAGATTGATCATCCATAATTTTGATAATTGCATAGATACCATCATAAAACCGGTGTATGTGTTTCCTTCCCCTCCGGTTGACTTTACCCGGGATACCGCCTGTCTTGGTGATCTGGTTCATTTCTTTGCAAATACCATCATTACACATATCGATTCGATTGTAAGCTGGTCATGGGATTTTGGCGATGGAATGCCCCCCAGCACAGATGCAATTAATACTTCGCATCTATATACAGCTGCCGGCATCTACATTTGTACCTTAACCGTGGTCGATCATCATGGTTGTACAAATTCCGTTTCACACCAGGTAAAGGTCAATCCTAAACCCATTCCGGAATTCAGCTGGTCATCCCCTGCCTGCAGCAGCAGTGTGATACAATTTACGGATCAGTCATCCGTTCCTGCCGGCTACACCGGATTCGTGGCAAGATGGCTGTGGGATTTCGGTGACGGAACCCCCACTCAAAATTTCATCATCCCGGCCTCACCGAATGTCACTCATGTTTTTCCCATTACAAGCAATTCATACGTTGTCCGCCTGACCATTTGGTCAAGCGACAGTTGCACCCTGTTCAAAGAACATACCGTTACACTTATTCCTTCTCCTATCGCCAATTTTGATTATTCAACCGTAACCTGCCAGGGCCAGTCTATACAGTTTACAGACTTATCGCAGCCCAATGGGGGTGGAGGTATAACCCAATGGCATTGGAATTTTGGCGATCCTGGTTCGGGATTCAACAACCTTTCTACCATTCAAAACCCGCCGCATACTTATGCAGTTGCAGGTCCTTATACGGTGACCCTGATCATTCAGAATTCGACCGGGTGTATGGATACGATCATAAAAACAGTTACTGTTAATATGCTTCCGCTCGCTAACTTCCATGCAGATACAGCTTGCCTCAATAGCCCGACCCAGTTCACCGACCTTTCCGTCCCCAACGCAGGGGCCATGATCAGTTATTTATGGGATTTTGGTGATGGCTCTTTCTCCTCCATGCAGAATCCTTCAAATACCTATTCTACCTATGGAACGTTTAACGTAAAGCTGACGGTGGTCAATTCCAACGGCTGTACAAAAGATACCACCAAGCAGATCCTCGTACATCCGCTGCCCATTACTGAATTCAGTTTCTCTTCACCCAATTGTTTCGGTGCAGTGGTTTGTTATACCGATCTTTCACATACGGTATCCGGATATCTTGGCAGTATTGTAAAATGGGTTTGGGATTTTAATGATGGGACGATTATTACCATCAATTTCCCGGTCAACCCGAATGTCTGTCATACATTTGCAGGTAACGTTCTTTCGCATAATGTACGGCTGACCATTAAAACCAGCGACAGTTGTACCGCATTTATAGAACATATTGTCAACAGCATCCCTGCACCCATTGCCAATTTCGAATTCTCTTCAATCACCTGTGCCAACCAGTTGGTTCAATTCACTGACTTTTCACAGAACAACGGTGGCGGTTCCATCATTTCCTGGGATTGGAATTTCGGCGACCCGCTATCCGGAGGAAACAATATCTCAAATACACAAAACCCTCTTCATTCCTTTTCAGGACCCGGGCCCCACATTGTTACTTTGATTGTAAGGAACACCGACGGTTGCCAGGATACTAGCTGGAAGACGGTTGATGTTAGCCAGTTACCTGTCGCAAACTTCACGGCAGATACTGCATGTCTGGGTTCTCCCACCACATTTACAAGCACCTCTGCTCCTCCCTTACCTGCGAGCATAATCACCTATTCCTGGGATTTCGGGGATGGAATATTTTCACCCCTGCAAAACCCGCCCCATATCTATCTTACTTATGGTATCAAGAATGTAACGCTAACTGTCACCAACAGCAATGGATGCGTGAAAGATACGACCAAACAGATATTGGTTAATCCGTTACCCATTGCAGCATTTATATACACAACTCCAAACTGCCTGGGATCCGTGGTCCAGTTTACAAATCAATCTACTACTGTGACCGGTTACCTGGGTTCAATTGTCAGATGGCATTGGGATTTTGGAGATGGAACTCCCGGTATCACTATTTTCGCTCCGGGCGATCCTAATGTAACACATACATTTGGTGGCGCACAGAACCATACGGTGAGACTGACGGTTACAACTTCCGACAGTTGTACCGCGTTCATCGAGCATGTGGTCAACAGTATGCCTTCACCAATTGCAAACTTTAGTTTCCCAACCAGTAATTGTGCAACCCAGTCTGTTCAGTTTACGGATATTTCCCAGGCTAACGGTGGCGGAAATATAACCCAATGGCATTGGGATTTCGGCGATCCTACCTCAGGTAATAGCAATTTTTCCACTTCCCAGAATCCAGCTCACACTTTTTCAGCTTCTGGAGCCTATACTGTGACGGAAATTGTTTACAATGCATCCAATTGTTCTGATACAACCTTCCAGCAAGTTACTGTAATTGCTCTTCCGGTGGCTGACTTCACTGCAGACTCTGTCTGTCTTGGATCAGTTACGACTTTTACCGATAATTCCACTCCAACCGGAACAATTTCACAACGGTTGTGGGATTTCGGGGACGGGGTATATTCTAATGCCACGAACCCGCCACACCAGTATTCGACTGCCGGCGTGTTTTATGTTACATTAACTATAACAACCAATGAAGGGTGTATCGGAGTTATCACAAAAGCTTATCGTGTTTACGGGAAACCCGTTGCTTCCTTCACGGCCACTGCCCCAACGTGTGCGGGGGACTCTGTTCTTTTCACCAGTCTCTCTTCCACACCACATGGTGTTATAAGCACGTGGGACTGGACTTTTGGGGATGGCGGTAGTGGTACAGGACAGGTTGTTAGCCATCTCTATACAAGCGGAGGAACATACTCTGTAACATTAACAATCACCACATCAGATAACTGTTCCGCATCGACAACCATCCCGGTTGAAATCCAGCCAGCCCCTTTGGCTGCATTTATATATGCCACGACACGATGTGCCCAGGAGCCGGTGCAATTTACCGATATGTCGCAAACGGGAGGCGGAAGTGCCATCACACTGTGGTTATGGAATTTTGGTGACCCGACCTCCGGTTCAGCCAATACGTCCCCGATAAAGAATCCTACACACTACTTTACCCATGGCGGGACTTTTACGGTCAATTTAATGGTAACAAGTGAAACAGGGTGTTTTGACTCAATCAATAAACTGGTGACCATCAATGCTGCACCTTTAGCCAATTTTACGGCTGACACAGCTTGTGTGGGAAGTCTGACGCAATTCGCTGATTCATCTGTTGCAAATTCAGCAAGTATTGCTTCCTGGCTATGGAACTTTGGTGAACCTTCCTCAGGAACCAACAATACTTCTACTTTGCAGAACCCCTCACATAACTATAGTAATCCCGGACTTTATACGGTAATGCTCACGGTTACAAATTCAAACAGCTGTACGCATGATACTACGAAACAGATTTCGGTAAATCCCAGACCACAGGCGATGTTCAGTGCGTCTGTTTCCTGTGTTGGAGATTCAACCTCTTTTACTGACATGTCGATTGCCCCGGGAAGCGGCCTCTCTGCCTGGGACTGGAATTTCGGGGATGGCAGCCCACATTCAACAATACAGAATCCGAAACATAAATATACCACGGCTGCTACATTTAATGTTGTGCTTCGTGTTACAAATCTCAGCGGCTGCGTGGACTCTATCTCGATTCCTATAACAACACGGCCAAAACCGGTTGCCGCCTTCACTTATACTAATTTCTTCTGCCCGGCAGGCCAGGTGGTCTTCCAGGATCAGTCGCAGGGAACAGGCGCAGCTATTGTCCAGCGTGAATGGATTTTCATACCAGGATCGACATCAACACTGATCAATCCTACCTTTATTTTCCCGGTAACGGATATGAGTTACCTTGTTACATTAATCGTTACGGATAGCTATGGCTGTATGGACACTATCAGTGACAGTGTATATGTAAAACCCGGATTTGCCTTTACCTTCAGAAATGATACGGTTTGCTTTAATAACCCGACGCATTTTACCGCTGTTGACCTTGCAAAAGGCGATAGCCTGTACAATGTTTCCTGGAACTTTGGTGACCCGGCTTCAGAACCCTTGAACACTTCTTATCTATTCAGCCCGCAACATACCTTCACACACCCCGGGATCTTTGCTGTGAAACTGAAAGTAACGAATTCGGATAATTGTACCGACAGTCTATACAAGGAAGTGACCGTATATGCGCTGCCTGTTCCGGCATTTTCTGTTCTTTCCTTACCATGCGACAGTGTCATTCGTTTCAATGAATCCACTTCGGCCGGCGATGGTTCTATTTCTTCCTGGGAGTGGACCTTCGGGGACGGTTCTCCGGTGGTTACAATTCCCGGGTCCGTGGGATCAGGAGACACCTCTCATATTTACCTGGTACAGGGAATCTATCCGGTTACCCTGAAGGTAACAAACAGCTTCGGATGTTATGATACCGTCATGAAGACCGCCGAGTTGTATCCTTGTATTTTGGCAGGGTTTACGCACAATGATACCTTGATGTGTGCAAGATACAACATCGCATTCTCTGATAATTCCTTTCCTGTTAACATCATCGATCAATGGCATTGGATCTTCGGGGATGGTTTTGATACCACATATACGAATCATGCTGCCGTGATACACCATATATTTGCTGACCCCGGGGTCTATAATGTCAGGCTGATCATTCATGCAACCGTTATTGGTTCCGGCAACACTTTTGTCGATACCAGCGCGCAATCCATTGTGATACACCCGACACCTTTGCCCTATTTCTCGAATTTATCGGTTTGTAAGTTGCAGACCACCCTGTTCCAGGATACTTCAAACACATTTGGTAGTTCTACTACCTCCTGGAAATGGATCTTTGGAGAATCGTATTCAGGATCGAAGGATACATCTTATTTTAAAAACCCGACCCATAAGTATGATTCTGCCGGAGTATATACCGTTAAGATGGTCGTAATGAACCGGTTTGGTTGCAAAGATTCCATTACAAAGCCGACACGGGTATTTGAGATCCCGACAGCAATATTTGACCATTCCAACGCCTGTAGCGGCAATCCGACCTATTTTACCGATAAATCGTTGATTGCCGATACTGCCAACATTGTTAACTGGTTATGGAACTTTGGGGAAGCCGGTGCAAATAAAGATACCTCCATGCTGAAGGATCCGACTCATCAGTATAAAACAAATGGGGATTTCCTGGTTCGCCTGATCATAAAAGATCAACATGGATGCTATGATACGGTTGATTCTACCGTTAGGGTAAATATCACTCCGACAAGCTCATTTACCTTCACGGAAAACATTAATAATATGACCGGAAGACTGCTATTCAACAACAAATCGAATGGTGCCGATACGTATTTCTGGGACTTTGGTAACGGCCAAACCTCGACAGATGAGAATCCGATCGTTGCCTATGCTAAGGATGGATCTTTCCTGATCATGCTTATCTCGAATAATCAATTTAATTGTTCCGATACGGCCTACTATACATACATGTTTCACTTTAAGGGTCTTTATATCCCGAACGCTTTCATACCATCCTATTTAGGTTCAGGAGCCAATGTTTTTAAACCTATCGGGGTTTATCTGAAGCAATTTAAAATTGAAGTGTTCGATACATGGGGTCATATGGTGTGGAGTTCAACAGCGCTTGATCCCATTACCGGGATGCCAACAGAATCGTGGAACGGGACAGACTCAAACAATGCGATGTACCCCTCCGGTACCTATATGTGGAAGGCCAGCGCGACGTTCCTTGACAACACTATCTGGGAAGGCTCTGATATTGGCAAGGGCCAGTACACTACATTCGGAACGGTAACCTTAATTCGCTAATTTCTAATCATTTTTCTAAATGAAAAAACTTATATTCATTCCAATCTTCCTTTTTGGATTCCTGTTCCTCTTATCCTCCGCAAGGGGGCAGGATCCTAACTATTCACAGTTCTTCAGTACTCCTTTGTACTACAATCCGGCATATACGGGAATCAATACGGGAGTAAGGGCGCGGTTTACCTTCCGGGATCAATGGCCAAATTTACCGGTGGATTTTCGTTCCTATTACTTTTCGGCAGATCTTGGCGACAGGAATTTGCCTGGTTCCGGTGGATTAGGCCTGATCGTCAATTCCGATAATGAGGGGATTGGGTTTATTAAAAATCTCTCTGTTGGGTTATCAGTTGGCGTCAGGATCCCAATCAGCGCGACAGTGGTTAGCCAGGTTGGGATTAAAGCCGCTATTGTTCAGAAGAGTTTGAATTGGGATAATTTTGTTTTCAGTGATCAATTGAGTGAAAAGTACGGAAACATCTACCTGAGTGCCTTCGTCCCTCCCGATGCAAACAAAAAAGTTTTTCCTGATTTTGGCGCAGGAGGCTTAATTCAGTTCGCCAATCCCGAAGGGACTGTGACCGGAGTAGCCGGATTTGCCGTGGATCATATTTTCCGCCCCGACGAAGCTTTTCTCTCATACAGCAATGCTCCTTTACCAAGGAAGTTTGTAGCCCATCTTGATATTGTGATTGCTGCTGGTGGTGGGGCCTCTTCTTCCATGTATGCATCCGGGGGAGGCAATGACCCCATGAAGATCAATCCTGGGATCATTTACCAGAATCAGAATAACATGAATTCCCTGGAAGTTGGTTTTAATATGCTCAAGTACAATATCTATCTGGGTGGATGGTACAAGTCAGGATTAAATAACTTCCCGACCAGTTCACTTGCGCTGGTAGCAGGCTACCGCTATACATTCGCAGAAGATATGAGCATCAAATTCATGTATAGCTATGATCTGATGATTTTAGGAAGTAATCAGGGACTGGGTGGCGCACATGAGATCAGCCTGATCCTGGAATTTGATAAGCTTTCGATCTTTGGAGGAGGTAGCGGCGTAAATACTCCTGGTCGTTCGATGCGAAACAATGCTGCTCTTGAATGCCCGAGTTTCTATTAATCCCGGGTTAATCTCTCCCCGGGGATTATTATCAGGGCCTTTAGAGATCCGAATACATTTTTAACATCGATTTGCTGACAAGTGTTCCGGAAAATTTTCTTGGTATTACCCGGGTAAGAAAATAATAGAATAACCTGTTTTTCCATCCCGGAATACAAACCGGTCTATTCCCCAGCATCTTTAAGGCGTATGTTGCTACCTCCAGGGGTTGCATTATTTCTATGATCTTGCTCTGGTTTCTGGGATTACTGTTCCAGTAAGTAGGGGTTGATGTTGGTCCTGCACAACAGGCTAACATATCGACTTTGTCATTTTTCAGTTCATAAAATAAAGATTCAGAGAAAATAATCGAAAATGCTTTTGTCGCGGCATAAGGTGCAGCCAATGCAGGCCCCAGCAGCCCGGCAAGAGAAGACATCAGGATGATTCCGAATCGTTGTCCTTTTTGCTTACGCCTTAAAAATGAGTGAACAAGATGAACTGGTGTCCTGACATTGAGCGACAAGAACCGGTCTATCTCCTCTGCAGTGTAATCAGCAAATTTCCCGACCGGGCTGAAAGCAGGAACATAAATCATTAACCGGAAATCAATTTCTTTGACTTTATCAAGACAATCCCGGCTGGCATTTTCTTCTGAAAGATCCTGATGCAGCCGGACCGTTGTAATCCCATGAATCGTTTCTAATTCATCCGCCAATAAATTCAATGAAGGAAGATTGTTATCTGCAAGAATGAGATTCATACCGTATCCTGCAAGCGTGGTTGAAAATGCCGCGCCTATTCCTTCGGCCGCACCGGCAATCAATGCCCATTCCCCATACCTTGAAACAAAGTCATTCATGGAAATTTCTAACTTTGCCTTTTATCTTGTGAGCTGCAATAATAGTTATTTCTTTTCAGTATGAGGAATTTGTTGTTTTTATTTTTACATGTCCTGAAATTATTCCGGCGGTTAACTATGAAAATCAGGAGAATAAAACAGGAAGACGTCCATGCCGAAAGGGTGGTTACCGGTAAATCGTGGGAGGATTTTTGCGATCATCTTAAAGCTGCAGGGGCAGCGTTGATGTATCCGGGAACTCCGGTTGACGCTTTTCAGCAAGCGGAAGGGTTACGTTACCTGACCCGGCTGACCCGTGCAGGTCTTGAAGCATTTGTTGAATATAATGATCCTGCATTTCCTGTTCTCAGGAGAATGGTGCATGAAACTGTAAAAATGGGGGCAGATAATCCGGATAATCACTATTTCAATGCCCAGATCAGCGGAAATTATGAATACCGTATCACCGGAAAACGAAATACCGTACATTATCTTGGGTTTTTTACGCAGAACGGAAATTATGGTACTACCGGGGAACTAACGCCCTGTGGGAAGCTGGATCATTCTGAGCTGGAACTTATGCCCGACGGGAGTTTCGAAATCATTCTGAGCAAAACAAAAAAAGGAACGAACTGGCTTAAGATCGAAGATGAAACCGGGTTGGTGTTAGTAAGACAGACCTTCTCAGACCGTTCCATCGAAGTGCCGGCAAAACTGTACATCGAGAACCTGGACGAACGACGGGCTCCTGATCCTGTTACACCCGGGATGATCGACGAAGGGTTGAAAACAGCTTCCCTGTTTGTTGCCGGAGCGCCAATTCTTTTTGCCCGGTGGGCAAAAGGGTTTCAAAAACACACGAACCAGCTTCCGTTATTTGATCCGGAAACCTCCAATAAGGCAGGAGGCGATCCAAGCATCTTTTATTATCATAGTCACTGGAAATTAGCCTCAGATGAAGCACTGGTAATAAACGTGAAGCCACCAGATTGCGATTCGTGGAACTTCCAGTTAAATAATTATTGGATGGAATCGCTTGATTACCGGTATTTTCATATCTGCATAAACAAAGCGGCTGCAGTCTTTAATAGGGATGGAAGCGTAACAGTAGTTGTTGCCCACCGATACCCCGGGCTTCCGAACTGGATAGAAACCGCCGGTCACACGGAAGGCACCATGTGCTGGCGCTGGTACAGGCTCATGCACGGGGAAACCCCTGTAACTCCATCGTGCAGGTTGATGAAGATCGACGAAGTAAAATCCTTTTTGAATTCATAGAAAAATAAAAAGAAGATCAACCGCGAAAAATGAAATCTGACAGTATAGCTCATTCCCGGAATTTTGAGAAACGCCCGTTCTGGTTTACCCTTGTGAATAGTTCCTGGAAAGCTACCTATTTCCTCGGCACGAAGATAAAACTTGATAAGGATGAGCTGATTCGTTCGGCAAAGAAAGTTACCGGCCTGGATGACCTGGGAAAAGATTTTTCTGATGAACCATTGGAAAAGCTGTTACGATCTGTGAATGAAGAAGCGGACCTGCATCCTGTCGGAAGATTCATCACACGCCAGCGGTTTATCAGCCTGTTAAGTATCCGGCTCCGGGCAGAGTACTTCTTCCACCGTCATCCCGAAATACTGGAACAGCCCTTATATCCCTCGTGGATCATCATCGGACTGCAGCGAACAGGTACCACAAAACTTCAACGCTTGCTGGCCGCCGATCCCGATCACCGGGTGATACCCAGCTGGGAGGTTATCAATCCCATTCCTCTTACCCTGAATGAAAAGGCCCGGGATAAACGGATTGCTGTTGCAAGAACTTCCGTAAGAGCATTAAAACTGATATCACCTGGTTTTTTTGCCATTCATCCGATTGACATCTATGAGCCGGAAGAAGATATTCTGCTCCTGGATGTGAGTTTTTTAAGTACCACTCCGGAAGCCATGATGCATGTTCCTTCCTATGCTGACTGGCTGGAGAAGACCGATCAATCAGCTGCATACGCCTATGCAGCTAAGCTCCTGAAATTTATGCAGTGGAAGAAGCCTGCAAAACGCTGGGTGCTTAAAACGCCCCATCATCTTGAATTTCCGGACCTCATCGAAAAACATTTTGGAGAAGTCCATTACTTGTGGCCGCACCGCCGGATTTATGAATCGGTTCCTTCTTTCCTGAGTATGGTGACCTATAATCACATGATCTTCAGCGATCATGTTGACGAAATAAGAATTGCTGCTCATTGGATCAGAAAAACCGGTTATATGCTGGATAAAGCCTTGGATTACCGGGCAAAAGATAACAATCCTGCGAGGTTTACCGACATTTACTATGACGATCTGATCCGGAATTCAGAGAAGGAGCTTTCCAGGATATACTCGTTGGATGGCGGATTAACACCGGAATTGATCACACGGTTTGGAATACATGAACAGGATCATCCTCACCGGAAATATGGTACGCACCACTATTCACTCGCCGATTTTGGCCTGACAGAAGCAGATATCGACAAACACACAAGCCGATACCAAAAATTCATCTCAGAACGCTATGGCCGATAATAAACAAGAGAAGTACAGCAATCCTTTCAACGCTACATTCACAGGGATCATGGACCTCTTCCGGAAACATGAACCTGCAGGTGAATTGAAGCCTACCGACCGCTTTGACGGAAAGACTGTTCTGGTCGACGGGGCGAGTTCAGGGCTTGGTTTTGCAATAGCCATTGAAGTGGCCAGGAGAGGGGCAAAGGTCATCATGGTCTGTCGCAGCGGGATCCCCGGAAAAGGAGAAAAGGTTAAAAGACTGTCCCGTTCGGACGATATTCACATGTTACAAGTCGATTATTCAGACCTGTTATCCATCCGGCGGCTGGTAGCCGGTATCCGCGATCAATTCGGAAAGATCGACATCCTGATCTGCAATGCAGGCCTGGTTCCGAAGAAAAGCCGGAAAACACCGCAGGGACTTGAAGAGATGTTCATGGTGAATTATTTGTCGAAGTTCATTTTTGTGAATCTTCTGTTAAAGGAAAATTGCTTCCGGCATTCTGGTTCCGGCCATCCGAGGATCATTTTCGTTTCCTCGGAAACACACCGGAATCCAAGGAAATTTGATTGGGATTCTTTTGGCGTTTACAAGGAATACAGCATCAACAAAAGCCTTGAACTCTACGGATATTATAAATTACTACTGACCACCTTTGCAGTGGAATTATCCCGGAGGCTGAATGCTGATGAGTTTAAATATTCCGTTTTTGCCATCTGTCCCGGTCCCATCAACTCGAACATCGGAAGAGAAGCGCCGAAAATTTTCCATCCTCTGATGAAGCTGATATTTGCACTCTTTTTCAAATCACCCCCGAGGGCGGCCATCCCGGTTGTTTACCTGGCAGCTTCCCCCGACATGGAAAATAAGCCTTTCGATTATCTCTTCCTTATGAGCCGGGAGGAAGCAGATGAAAAAGCCCTCAATCCGGAGAACGGGAAGAGATTGTGGGAGATGTCAGTGCAGTTGGTAGAATCTATTTGGGTGCTGGATTAATTGATAATGGATAATTGAAAATTGATAATGATTTCGCAATTTCGCAATTTCGCTATTTTATTTGTGACTTTGTGACTCTGTGACTTTGTAACTTTGTGACTTCTTAATGGCATAAAACATACTTAGTGGCACAGCTCCTGCTTGATGACGGAACACGGATAACGGGAAAACCTTTTGGGGCTTTGTGTTCCGTTTCAGGAGAAGTGGTTTTCAACACCGCCATGACCGGCTACCCGGAAAGCCTTACAGATCCTTCATACAAAGGTCAAATCCTGGTATTGACCTATCCGCTGATCGGGAATTACGGCGTTCCGGGGAAAGCGATCCAGGAAAATCTTTCGAAATATTTCGAATCGGACCGTATCCATATTTCCGGGCTGGTCATCTCGAGTTATTCCGCGGAATACAGTCACTGGAATGCACTGGAAAACCTTTCCGACTGGCTCCTGGCGCATAACGTTCCGGGGATCAGCGGGATAGATACCCGTGCGCTCGTCAAGCTACTTCGCGAACGGGGTACTATGCTCGGGAAGCTTTTCCAAAATGATGAAGACGAGGTCGAATTTTACGATCCCAACAAGGATAACCTTGTCGAACAGGTCAGCATCAGGGAGAAGATCACCTACCCGGGCAATGAAAACCGGATCATCCTTGTCGATTGCGGTGTCAAAAATAACATCATCCGTTGCCTGATGGATACCGGCGCCACCGTGATCCGGGTTCCATGGGACTATGATTTTACCCAGGAGGATTATGACGGGCTCGTGGTTTCAAACGGTCCCGGCGATCCGCAGATGTGCAGGGAAACGATCGGAAATCTTGAAAAAGCCATTGCATCAGGTAGACCCATCTTCGGTATTTGCCTTGGAAACCAACTCCTGGCCATTGCTGCCGGGGCCACTACCTATAAACTTAAATACGGCCACCGGGGATACAACCAACCGGTATTATTGTGCGGGACAAAAAAGACCTATATTACCTCCCAGAATCATGGGTTCGCAGTGGATGACAGCCATCTTGGCAAGGATTGGAAACCCTTTTTTATCAACCTGAACGACGGGACCAACGAAGGGATCCGTCATAAGAAGAAACCTTTTTTCTCAACGCAATTCCACCCTGAGGCTTCGGGCGGACCTACCGATACACGGTTTCTCTTTGACGATTTTATGGACCTGGTCCAAGCTTTCAAAATGAAAAGAAAATGAGAAAGGGGATCCATAAAGTGCTTATCCTGGGATCCGGGGCTCTCAAGATTGGTGAAGCCGGAGAATTCGACTATTCCGGTTCGCAGGCATTGAAAGCGTTGAAAGAGGAAGGGATCGAAACGGTATTGATCAACCCGAACATTGCCACCATCCAGACTTCCGATAAGATCGCCGATAAGGTCTATTTCCTGCCTGTTACACCCTATTTTGTTGAAGCGGTGATCCGCAAGGAAAATCCTGACGGGATCCTGCTTGCTTTTGGGGGCCAGACGGCACTCAACTGCGGAGTTTTGCTATACCGTGCAGGAGTATTCACTAAATACAAGGTACGTGTATTGGGAACTCCGGTTGAGACCATCATCAGCACTGAAGACAGGGAGCTGTTTTGCAGGAAACTGGATGAGATCCAGGTGCATACCCCGCGTAGTGTTGCCGTTACCGATGCGGAAAGCGCCAGGAAAGCTGCCGAACAGGTTGGCTACCCATTGATCATCCGGGCTGCCTTTGCACTGGGAGGACAGGGAAGCGGGTTCTGTTCCAATGAGAACGAGCTTGACTTGCTCGTTGCCAAAGCATTTTCTTATTCCAACCAGATCCTTATCGAGGAATCGCTGAAAGGCTGGAAGGAGATCGAATATGAAGTAGTCCGTGACAGTCACGACAATTGTATCACGGTATGCAACATGGAGAATTTCGACCCCCTGGGCATCCATACCGGCGAAAGTATTGTAGTTGCCCCTTCGCAGACCCTTTCCAACCTTGAATATTACAAGCTCCGGGAGTTGTCGATTCGCGTGATCCGCCACCTGGGTGTCGTCGGTGAATGCAATATCCAGTATGCACTCAACCCGGAATCGGAAGATTACCGGGTGATCGAGGTGAATGCCCGGCTGTCAAGGTCTTCCGCGCTTGCCTCAAAGGCGACCGGCTACCCGCTGGCATTTGTCGCTGCCAAGCTGGCCCTGGGATATGGACTGCACGAGCTGAAGAATTCTGTGACAAAGACCACAACGGCCTGCTTTGAACCGGCGCTGGATTACATCGTATGCAAGATCCCTCGATGGGACCTTGGTAAGTTCGTGGGCGTGTCGAAGCAGATCGGATCAAGCATGAAAAGCGTAGGCGAGATCATGGCCATCGGGCGGACATTTGAAGAAGCCATTCAGAAAGGGTTACGGATGATAGGGCAAGGGATGCACGGTTTTATCGGCAACAAGGAGCTGCGAGCCAATGACCTGGAAAATGAGCTTTCCAATCCCACCGACATCAGGATCTTCCATATTGCCCAGGCATTTGCAGAAGGCTATTCGGTTGAAAAGCTCTGGGAACTGACCCGGATCGATAAATGGTTTTTGTACCGGTTGAAAAACATATTTGATACAGGGCAGATCCTTGAAAAATATAATGACATCCGGGAAGTTCCTGACGACCTGATCCTGGATGCCAAGCGATTCGGATTTTCCGATTTCCAGCTAGCCCGGCTGGTATTCAAGACCGGAAAAAGGAACCCGGAACCCGATATGCTGACAATCCGTGAATACCGGAAAGAAAAGAATATCATCCCCTATGTAAAGCAGATCGATACCCTTGCGGCAGAATATCCCGCTCAGACAAACTACCTTTACCTGACTTATAGCGGCAGCGAACATGATGTGGATTTCCTGCATGACCGGGGATCGGTGATCGTCCTGGGCAGCGGCGCATATCGGATCGGGAGTTCGGTTGAGTTCGACTGGTGCAGTGTCAACACGTTGAACGCCATAAAAGATGCAGGATACAGGTCGATCATGATAAATTACAATCCCGAAACGGTCAGTACGGATTATGATATCTGTGACCGGCTTTATTTTGATGAGCTTTCATTTGAACGTGTGATGGACATCGTTGAGCTGGAAGATCCCAAAGGGATCATCCTTTCGATGGGAGGCCAGATCCCCAACAACCTTGCCATGCGGCTTCACAAGATGGATGTGCCGGTCCTGGGAACATCACCTGTTTCGGTTGACAACGCCGAAGACCGGCATAAATTTTCTTCCATGCTGGACAGGCTGGAAATTGATCAGCCCCGGTGGAAAGAACTTTCAACGCTGGAAGACATCTATGCTTTCACAGAACTAGTCGGCTTCCCTGTGTTGATTCGTCCTTCCTATGTGCTCTCCGGAGCTGCCATGAACGTGGTTTCCAACAAAAGCGAATTGGAGTATTTCCTGACACTGGCAACCAATGTCTCCAAAGAACACCCGGTGGTCGTATCAGAATTCATCGAGGAAGCCAAGGAGATCGAGATCGATGCTGTGGCTAAGGAAGGAGAGATCGTTGCTTATGCCATTTCGGAGCACATTGAATTTGCCGGAGTTCATTCCGGCGATGCGACGATCATTTTTCCTCCGCAGAAGATCTATGTGGAAACAATCCGACGGATCAAGCGCATCAGCCGTGACATAGCCCGGTCGTTACAGATCTCCGGACCGTTCAACATCCAGTTTCTTGCCAAGGACAATGATATCAAAGTTATTGAATGCAACCTTAGGGCTTCGAGGAGTTTCCCGTTTGTTTCCAAAGTACTGAAAATAAATTTCATTGATATCGCAACCCGGGTCATGCTTGGGATACCATTTGATAAGCCGGATAAATCCTTCTTCGATATTGATTACATTGGGGTGAAGGCTCCCCAGTTTTCTTTCTCGCGGCTTCAAAAAGCGGATCCGATGCTGGGGGTTGACATGGCTTCAACCGGCGAGGTGGGCTGTATCGGCGATACCGTTTACGAAGCCGTGCTGAAGTCCATGCTTTCCGTCGGATACCGCATTCCGGAGAAAAACATTCTGATCTCATCGGGACCGGTAAAATCCAAGACGATCCTGCTGGAAGGTTGCCGGATGCTGGCCGAAAAGAGGTTCCATATTTTTGCCACAAGAGGAACTGCAGAGTTCCTTCAGGATAATGGCATTGACTCGACCATCCTTCATTGGCCCGATGAGGATGCCTCTCCCAATGTGATGGAATACCTGAAAGATCATAAAATCGATCTTGTGATCAACATCCCGAAGAACCTTTCAAAGGATGAGCTCTATAATGATTACACCATCCGCCGTGCAGCAATCGATTTCAACGTACCGCTGATCACCAATGCCAACCTGGCAAATGTGTTCGTAATGGCATTCTGCAAACTGAAACCGGAAGATCTGGAGATCAAATGCTGGCAGGAATACTAGACGAAGGGAATTCAGAATTCAGAATGCAGTAAACTATAGACCCTTGCTGGTTAGTGTGCCTTATCACTGCTCGTCTCTGACGAGCTTTATTACACTAAATTAATTGCTTCTTTCAACATTTGCCCTCAGGCCGGGCGGGCCCTCGTCACCGCAACGCGTCTGCGCCCAGCGCTGTTTCTTCAACCTTTTTCCAAACTTTCCACTATTGGACCCGCGCTGGTCAAGGCCGCTTATGCGGCGACTGATATTGTAGGGTATTCATACATTCCACTGCTGCAGGAACCTTCGCCGTGTGGGTGCCCCGCTGAAAACCTGAAGGCAGAAAATGCACTTCACCCCCCGACCCCCTCTCCTGAAGGAGAGGGGGAGCGCCTCGATCAGTCCGCAGTTTTAACGCAAATTTCATTCTTCAACATCTGTCACCCTCCTGCGATAAATGGTATAGGATTTCCAGCTTATGCATTTAGTTTTACAAATCATCCTTTCTGAATCCAATTCTTGTACACGGGAGATTCTTTCTTTGATGCAATTCATCAATCCGTTCAAGTAATGAATTAAATGCAAGTGTGAATTTTTTGTCTAATGCCGCCAGCTGTGCCTTCAACTCCTCGGTTTCATGTAAAAGTGCCCTATATCTTGCAAAAGCTCTCATAATCTCAATATTTATACTGATTGCTTTCTCAGAATGAAGGACCGAAGAGAGCATTGCCACTCCTTGTTCAGTAAAAACAAGTGGGTTAATACTACTATGCTTAAGAGTATTCAACCGGTCGCAATTTGCGACCAGTTCCTCTTTTTCAGCCTTGTTAAGTTCAAACATGAAATCTTACGGGAATCTTGAAATATTGCGTTTTACTTGCTCCTTAAGACGCTTAGTATTGACTTTATAAAGTAAAGCAAGGTCTGCATCCACCATGACTTTTTTCCCCCTTAAAGTAAATATCATTTTTTCGTAACCCGATTTGATTAGTTCTTGTGACATTTCCAATGTATTTTTTTGATAAAACATAGTGACACATTCACAATATGCTACTATGCATTGATGTTGGACAGTATTGAAGGTTGCATAATGTTTTTATTGTGTTCATTGCATTCTGTTTATTGCTTTATCAGTTTGGAAGGAAAAAGCTAATACCACTGTTGAAAACTTTCTTACGCGGATTTCATTGAGAGACGCGATGCGCCGAAGAAACCCTTTTCGCCTCACATCTCACCATTCACTTTTTCTTTGCGTCCAGGCCGGTGGGGTTTATTTTACTTTTCTTTTGCTTGCTCTCCCGCTGACGCTGGAAAAACGCCAGAAAAGTAACAAAAGAAAAATGCAGCCTCGGGTTTTCAGCGACCCACCAAAGACAAGTGTAAAGTGTAAAGTGCGAAGTGCGAAGTGCGAAGTGCAATTAATGTTCCTTTTAACTGCATTTAATGCCAATGTCGATGACAATCAGAACGAGTAATATCACACTTCGGACTTCACATCTCGGACTTGATTTAGTGGGTGCCCCGCTGAAAACCTGAAGGCAAAAATCCTTATAAATCTTCGAACAAAAACTGAATTATGATTTACCCTGCGCTTCAGCGCAGGGTTGTAAAAGGTGCATAACCAAGGGCTTTAGCCCGAAAGATTGGGGGGGTAGAAGGGGAATGCTTTGTCGCTTCGCTCCTCACAATGACAAAGGGAAAAAAAAGACCGGCTTCTGAAGATGCAATCCTAATTTACTTTCCCTTGACTGATATTCCGGACTCTTCTTTTTTCTGACTGGTCAGGTTATAGGTGAAACCAACGAAAATTCCGGGTCTGAATGCCTTTTCAACAATGGATGTTTGGTCAATATCTGATGTTTTGACCGGGGTATCGAGGCTGTATTTCCCTTTCAGGTAATCAACCGGCGCTGCTGCCAGACCACCGGATAGTATAAACCGCTCTTCACGTCCTAAAACCATACTTAAACCAACAAAAATGGTAAGATTTGAAATTGCAGATACATTGGCGCCGATTCCC
The DNA here is from genome assembly GCA_017882335.1 of Bacteroidales bacterium. Classification (GTDB taxonomy): domain Bacteria; phylum Bacteroidota; class Bacteroidia; order Bacteroidales; family FEN-979; genus FEN-979. The sequence goes on from JADGPR010000009.1 coordinate 61,750, forward strand.
CAGGTAAAGCCTCCTGTCACCGAGTGGTTGGTTCGGAAGAGGATATGCATTAACGCGCCTATTGTCGGCTGAAAAAGGTTATGGTTCTTATCCTTCTTTATGATTGAAGTGTCTTTTTGTGTTGAAGGATAGACAGAATATTTCCGGTCATATAAAAAAGTGGTCACCATTAAACCGGTACTGAAAGCGATTTGAACCCCACCTTTCACGTCGAAGGTCAGGGTTTTCTTGCAGGCAACGGCATTCCCGCCGGCATTTTTGCCCTTTTTGAGCTCATTGTATTCAATGTTGATGAACATCTGATCCTTTGTTGGTTTGATCGGATCCGGGAAGGAGATATCCGTAAAAACCCCGTTCTTCAATTGTATGATCATATTTTGTATGGACTCGGTCAGATTGGAATAACCATCATTTTTTACCAGTTCATCAACAGAACCTTTCATTGATTCAACTGAGTTTACAAGGGCATTTACGCTCATCCTCATTTCGAGATCTGCATTTAGTACGGAGATAACATTTGTATCCTTGCTGAAGGCGGCATAGTCATCCTTAAATGTTTTGTAGTTCTTATTGAATTCAGGAAGAACCCGGTCTTTTTGCTCCAGGAATTTTTTGTAATTCTGTTCATGTGAGGCAAGCTCTTCCGTGATCATTTCGGGGCTCAGTGAATAGTCATTGAGTATGCTTACCAGTTGGTTATTGAGTCTCTTGATATTTTCGATCTCCTGGAATGAGCCGGTTACCGACTTTACATTCTCTGTAAGTTTTTCGATGAGGGTTTTACAGTCTGCAATTTTCTTTTGCATTTTCTGTTCTGCCTCGTATTGCTTTATCAGTTTAGCCAACCGGTCCTGTTCTTCCTTGGTCAGATTACTCTTTATATTGTTCGTTATTTCTTTTTCATTTGATTTATCCGGTTTGATAACATTCATAATATTCATCACGCCATTACCTAAAGCTTTTTTGCCCAGGACGCCAATTTCCTTCAATGTCGAACTACTCCCATCGGTGATCTTTTGTTCCTTGTTTTCAATCTGCGCAGTGAGATTTGTTCCGATTGTGTCTTTAATAGGTGCAGTTTCCGGGATTTTAAAACTTGCTGGTACAATGGGTTCAAAGAAATTCCTCTGGTCGGGGGTGATTGAGAAATCACTGTATAATCTTGTATCGATATTCGTGATCTTTAGCCCATATGTTGTATTATATTCCAGAACAAATTTCTCAGGCGGAACCTTTTCCGGATCAACTGTAATAGTTTTTGTTTTAAAGTCATAGGTAATGATCTTCTGGCTGAAGGAAACAGATGCTATGAAAAATGAGATCGCGGATAACAGTACAATTTTTTTCATAATATAAAATTTAGGGGTTTGTTCTAATACATCAATTTACAAATATAATATATAATAATGAAAAGTCAAGTATTTATGATACAATTAAAAGTTTATTTGATAAGATTTAGCTCTGATTTTGATTGACTGGGGTTCGGGGAGCTTACAACCTGCTGCTCATTCTTTATTTTAACTGCGGAGACGCAGAGACGCAGAGAAGATATTAGTTTTTATTGAGAGGCAGGCCAGTGCGCAAAAAATTACCCCGCGCTTTAGCGCGAAAGATTGCTTCGTCGCCCCGCTCCCCGCAATGACATCTGATGCCAGTGAAATATGACAGGATAGTTGGTCTGTATGAAAAATTCCAAATTATATACGGATTTTGGAAAAAAAATCACACCTTTGGGGTGAATTATCTTCTTCCTCGTTTTTCAGGATCTCCTTTAAAGAAAATACTTGCATGTTGAATAAATTACACATCAGCACCCTGATGCCCCCGGTATTCACATCTAAACGTCAGTAAAATGAAGGACTCCATTAAAGAAATGACATTGAATGACCTGAGTACGGATTCATCTTTTCTTGATGGCCTTAAAAATGGAAATTTTTGCCTAGTGCTTGGAGCCGGTTTCAGCTATGGCCTGGAAAATAAAACCAACTCGGCTTATAATGATGAAAAATTTATTCCGGTTGTAAAAAAATTTGTTGCCCTGACCAACAGGAAATTTGGAACGAAATTAGACGAGAAGGATTATCATGGTGCCGCGGATGCATGGAATAGAAAAATCCGCCATGATGAAATCAGCTTCACCGATTTTAAAAATTTATTCCTGCTTGATGAAAAGAAATTTTTATCAAAGAAGTCACTTTATGCTAATATTTTAGTTCCTAAGTGGGCAAGAATTTACACATTTAATTTTGATAACGTATTGGATGTATTAATTGAAGATGAAAAAGAAAAATACGGAGTTCTTTTTAGTAATACCGGGGCTTTTGGACCTGATCATAAAATTGGAATAGGGTATCTGCATAACTCAATGATCCATGCAAACAGCATAGATAACCTGGTATTTACCTTTAGCCAGTATACAGATCAAATTTTTCTTCCGACGAATCACCTTTATTATGCTTTATTAAATGATATTGATAATCATCGCAGGGACCTCTTGATACTCGGTTGCGGATTTAATGAGCAAAGTGTCTACACATTTTTATTTAACCAGATTAAAAGACCGGACCTGAAAATAATCTTTATCAATTATCAGGACAGGCCAAAATTTGAGCTCACTGTTGAGGATAAAATAAAGGACATAACGTGGATAAATTGCAAAACTGAAGATTTTTTAAAATATATTCAAAAAATCAGCCATGATCTGTCCCCGCATAAGCACCCCGGGCATACTTATAACCATTGTTTTGAAATTGCCGACCCGGGTGATCTTGATAATGTGTCAAAAAACTTTGCAATAGTTGAGAATCCCTTGATCGGTCGCTTTGGAGATAAGGAACATAACCTGGGCTGGAACGACATCCAATCCTATATCAGTTATAAAGAAGAGAGTCTTATTGATTTTGATTCACATTATAAGATATTTCCGATAACCGGCGCACCGGGTACCGGGAAATCAACATTACTGTTTCAGAATCTTTCCAGCTACCTTCTTTCAAAAAGGAATAATAAAAGGAAAATTATCTTTGTTCATCCCAATGAGCTGATAAATCTTGAAAGTATTCTTAACAATGAGGACCATTGCCTGATTGCCGTTGATTCCCTTGACAGGAGCAATAATCATGATAACGCCACGGTTTTGTTTGAACCGGTTTACCGGGCTATCGCTTCCAATACGGACGTGAAGTTCGTTTTCAGTATTTATGATAACAGCTGGAATGCAATCGCCGTTAACTATTCCGGAAAACCAGAATTTTATTTTGCAAATTTCTATAAAGAATTACCTGTAAATAATGGCTGGGAGATAGGTGGGATCTATGATAATATTTTAAGGTTTTATGACCTGGAAGATAAGTTCCCCCTGCTGGATTGGGATACAATTAAAAATGTAGTATTAGAAAAAGCCAATGAGAATCCG
>JADGPR010000046.1 GCA_017882335.1 Bacteroidales bacterium
ATAGATTACTTTATGAAGATCCTCTATCAATGATTCCCGGGGCAGTGAAAGGATCTCCCTGATGAGGGTGTGATCAATACGCATGTCGTTCCTGTACAATTCCAGTATCTGGTCATTCTTAAACTGAGGAGCTTCCCTCGTTTGTTCAACAACTTTTGTGGGAATCGTTACCACTTTCCGGGCATCTCTCATTATTGTTTCCCATCTTGCCATTGAATCAACAAGATTTTGTAGATTAATAATAGGGTCTTTCCCCATTCCTGATTTTTTTCCCATACTGTTTTATAATCATCTAATTATTCATCATTCAAATCAACCTCCCATCAAACGCCCTCTTCAAAATACTTTGCATTTTTTGTTATTCAAAAGTTAATCGGGAGAAGTACGTGTAATTTTCTTTTAAAATGGATTATAACGTGCCTGCGCTATGTGAAGTTGCCGATTTCGTGGTCTGCGTCTTGTCTCCCGAAACCGAACTACCAAGCGAGCTAAAACGTTCAAATATAGTAAGTTTTCGGCAATTTTACATAGCGAGTTTTGTGTGCCGTAATTACAATGTTTCTATTCCGTCCTTAAATGTTTTGTATTTTAAGTCTGTAAGTAATTCACTTCTCATACGTGTTGTATCCCCATAATATGAAACCATTCCAATTTTAACGAAGTCCTTAGTCAATGGGCTTTTAGTTCCAAACAGAAATGAGAATATCTCAAAAAGTTTTGCAACAAACATGATTATTTTCAAGTTCATTCTAACTGGTTTTCTATATCCCCAGTGTTTCGTTGCTGAATCCAAAAATTCTTGTAATGTTTGTTTCCCTTCGTCACCAATATGATAAATACCTTCAATATTTTCTTTAATAATGGCTTGCTTTGTTGCTTCCAAATAATCCGGGATGGAAATTAAATGAATCCAAGTCGGTTTCTTCCAAATTCCTAAAATGTTATATTTAGCAAACCAGCGAGCTGTATCAATCATTAAAATTCCTTTACCATACACCATTCCCAATCTCAATGATACAGTTTCAATATTAGTTTCATCCCCTGTTTTAAATAGCAGAATTTCTTCTTCAAGTCTTGTTGTTGCGTGCATTGAAATTGGTTTTCCATTAAGAATTCCTTTTGATGGATTTTCTGGTGTTGTTTCTCCTTCCACATGAGGAAAACTAATAAGAATTATTTTTTTTACTTTATTCTCAATTGCTTTTTCAACCAAATTTGTAAAATACTGAGTATTTGTTATTGGTAAAAATTTTTCAGGATTGTGTTTAAATAGAATTCCTGCAAAATGAACAACCGTATCAACATCTCTTAAAGCTGGAGTCAAAGATTCTTTATTTGCTAAATCTGCTTTATAAACACTAACATTGGATAATCTTTCTAATGATGAACTCACATCCCTTTTATGTATCATTAAGTTTAAGTGTAAATTAGAGTCCTTTAGGTAGTTTGCTAATAATCCACCTAAATTTCCTGCCGCACCTGTTATTAATATTTTATTCATTCTTTTATCCTTTGTTTTTATGCCACACAACTCATGCATACCCGCAATAATAACCCGCGTTTTCTTGTGAGTTTTGTTTATTGGGCTTATTTAATTGTCCAAAAAACACATTTTTTAGTATATATGACCAAATTTTAGGGATGTTTCTTAATTGGTGAGAAGTAAAAGGAAAATGAAGAATGAAGAATGAAAAGTGAAGAATTAATTATCAATTATCAATTATCAATTATCAATTAAGTAAGGCCTAAATACGCTTTCATCGCTTCCCAGTAGTATTGCTTCCAGCCGTCTCTGAGCGCCGCTGCATTATTTTCAGGAACACCGGTTTGCCGGAAAATGAGTTTTGTTTTATTGCCTACCGGTTCCAGCAGAAATGTGCATAAAGAGTAATGATCATCGGGCCATCCTTCTTCTGCAAAATGCCAGGCCTGCACTATTTTTTTCCCTTCTATCAATTCAATATTATACCCATGGCAATAGCCGTCGAAAACGCTGAACTTGCCATTTACCTTTTTACTCATCGATACTTTTGAACCGGTAAAAGCCGCATGTTTTTTTGAGTCCATGATCAGGTGATAAATCTTTTCAGGGGTTGCGGCAAACGTTACCGTTTGTTTTATGGTCTTTGTTTTCATTTTACAGAGCTTTATAACTGGTGAATAGTAAGAAGTGAAAAGAGAATTAAAAATTTAAAATTAAAAATGAAGAATGAAAAGTTATTTCATAATAACTAATACCCAAGGCCTATTTTGCTATGGGCTGGGGAAACATCCTGTCTAAAAGATAATCCCGGATTTTGCGGGGTAAAACCTTACTCACGATCACAAGCAACTTCACATCAGATGCAGGAAGTATGAGGAATTTCATCTTCCCTTTGCATTGGCTTAATATTTTTCTCCCTTCCTGGTCTGCAGGCTGTGTTTTCCGGGGGCTCCCTGTTTTCATCCAATCGGGTGAGGTCCGGATTTCTTCGCGGAATTGAGGAGTATCCATATCTCCCGGGCAGGATACATAAACATTGATGCCTTTGCAAAGCAATTCACGGCGCAAGGCTTCACCGAAATTAATCAACCCTGCTTTTGTTGCGCAATACAAGGTATATCCGGCTGCGCCCATTAATCCAAAACCGGATGATGTGATCAGGATCTTTGAACCTTTTTGCAATAAAGGTAAAAATTGCCAGGCCGTCATGATCGTTCCGTAAAGGTTCGTGTCAAGTTGTTTACGGATTACAGAAGTCTCAGTATAATCTGAAAGCAATTGGGGTATAACCATCCCTGCATTCAGAATTAAAAAATCAATTATTGTTTCTTGGGATTTTACTGCGTCGAAGGCATTTTTCAGTTGATTCGCATTGGATATATCGCAGGAAATACCTGTTGCTGTAATTCCTTTTTCCTTCAGGGAGGCTACTGCATGATCAATTTTTACCGGATCACGCGCCAGTATTATCACGTTGTACCCTTGTTTCCCTAATTCTTCGGCAAACACAAAACCAAGACCGGACGATCCACCGGTGATTAAAGCTGTTTTTTTCATTTCAGGTTGGGTATTGGGTATTAGATTCTAGTTAGTCTGTCAATGCCTAAATAACGTTGACCTTTTTTTGATTGATTTTACTTCTTCAAAATTAATTATTAATTATCAATATCTCTAAAGCTTAATGGTAAATGACGAGCTGGTAAATAATGAGTAATGAGTAATTAAAGAAATATTGAATTATAGAATTACTCATTACTCATTAAGAAAAGGCAAAATGGTGGAGTAGCGAAGTGGCAATTTACTTTTTGGACTTCACTTTTTCATCGGCGTCGAGCCGGAATTTTACCGGGAGTTTGAACTGAACCGCTACTTTCTTGCCTTTATCCATGCCCGGGATCCAGTTTGGCATCATTTTCACGACGCGAAATGCCTCCTCATCACAGCCTCCGCCAATTCCCCGGAGGATCTTCACATTAGTGACAGCACCATCAGACTGAATCACGAAAGTTACAAACACGGTGCCCTGGATGCCATTCTTCTTAGCTTCTTCCGGATATTTGATATTTTCAATCATAAATTTTATCCGGGCTTCGTCACCGCCGGTGTATTTTGGCTGTTGTTCAACAACAGGATAAACCCCGTTTTTATCCGGTTGCACCGGTACATATTTGGCCTCCGTTTTTTTCTTTTCCTTGTCCTGTGGCTCCATACCTGCTGTGATTGACACAGGGGCAGGGGACTTGACAAGAAAAGGCGCTGACTGGGTTTTATCCGGGTTTCCGTTGTCGGAAGAACTGCTGACAGAGGAGGCCGGGAGCAGGAACAACAATGCCGCCAGTGCCGGCAGGGCAATAAACAGCTTGCTTTTCGCCCAGGTTCCAGATTTTGATTTTGTCATCATGGTAATGCGTTTTTTAAGTAATGAAACATTAAAATTATTGGTCAGGCCATTCACCTGGATGCCCATGGTTTCATCCAGGATAATTTGCTGATATTGGGAACTGCTGATGCCGGTTTTCAAAACACCTTCATCAGCCAGGTATTCATGGATGCTTTTCATTTCGCGGCCGGTCAGCCAGATGATGGGGTTGAACCATTGAAGAATGGCGGCAAGTTCAACCAGGATCATATCAAGTGTATGGTGTTGACGGATATGGACCCGTTCGTGTTCCAGGATGGTCGGTAGGCTGCCGGCGGGAATCACTTCTTCATTGATAAAGACCAGGTTAAAAAAGGAGAAAGGAGAATAACCACGGTCGACAAATACCACCCGTTGACCATAGCTTTCTTTGATCCCGAAACGCCGGGTAATCCTGTAAAGCTGGATCAGTTGCAACCCGAAACGCAGAAGAAAAATAAGGACGCCTGTGAGGTAAACCACCGCTGCTATTTCTATCCACTGCAGGTGCGCTGACAGGGTGTGCTCCACCTTCGCAGATGTGATCAGCACAGGGTCAAGAAGGATCACGATGGAAGCCGATGGACCGGATGGTATCCAGTGAAGGGGCAGCAAGGGAATCAGTATCGAGAAGAGCACCATTGCCAGCAGGTAGAAGCGGTTCACCTGGAAAAAGGTATCCCGACGCAGGAAAAACCAATATACCGGGTAAAGTACCGCAAGACAGATAGTCGATTCGAGCAGGTATAACAACATTGTGTTCATTGTTTCCCTCCTTTCTGTTTTTTTATCTCCTTGTGAATAATCTTCTGGATATCCCCGAGTTCCTTCATGCTCAACTTCCCTTCGGTGGCAAAAAACGATGCCAGCGATTTGTAGGAGTTCCCGAAATAGTTGGTCACGAAATTCCGGAAATAGGATTTCGTATAGTCACTTTTGCTGATCACCGGGAAATATTCATGAGTGCGGCCATAAGCTTTATGCCCAACGAATCCCTTTTGCTCAAGGATGCGGACAATGGTTGACACCGTGTTGTAGGCAGGCTTCGATTCAGGAAACTTCTTCAGCAGATCGTGAACCATTCCCTTTTCAATTTTCCACAGAATCTGCATCACTTCCTCTTCGGCACGTGTGAGCTGCGGAGAGAAATCACTGATATTTTTTCTTGGGGGCATAATCAGATTTTTTTTTACTTCAACAAGTAATAATAATTCATAAGACAAATATACAACTATATTTTTAGTTTGTCAACTAAATTCTTCTTTTTATGAAAAAAAAACGGGAAATGAATGAAAAATGAAGAATGAATTTAACTCATCAGCTCATCAGCTCTTGAACTCATCAGCTAACTAATACCTAACCCCGAAATTGCATATAAACTAATACCACGACAGCCACAGTCATAAGTATTAATGTCGTAAATCCAAGAATGTTAGCCTTTTTCCCGTTTGTGTTTTTTCCCATTATTTTTTTGTTATTGGAAATGTGCAGAATAATGGCAATTAAAACCGGGGCAGTCAATCCATAAAGAATAGCTGAATAAATAAGGGCTTTGATTGGCGAGATGCCAATGTAATTTAATGATAATCCCAGGATCAGTGAAATGGCAATGATGATATAAAATGTTTTTGCCTGGTGAAATTTTTTATCCAATCCATCTCTCCAGCCAAATGTTTCGGTGAAGATGTAAGAAAGCGAACCACTCAAAACGGGAATGGCCAAAAATCCGGTGCCGATCACACCAATAGCAAAAAGTAAATAAGCAAAATTTCCTGCCAATGGTTTCAATGCCTGGGCCGCTTGTTCAACGGTGTCAATCTTATGAATACCTCCATTAAATAATACCGTCCCTGTGGTTAGAATGATAAAGAACATGATAATATTTGAAAATAACATTCCGAAATCGACATCTTGTTTCATCTCATGCAGGATTCTTTTGTTTACGACCAAATGTTTTTTCATCTGCTTTATTTCTTCTACTTCCATTGTTGCCTGCCAAAAGAAAAGATAGGGGGAAATGGTAGTTCCAAGGATAGCAACAAGAATGCTGATAAAGTCTTTATCGAACTTAATAGTCGGGATGAAAGTGGCTTTTATGACTGCAAGCCAATCTTGTTTGTATAAAAACGGAACAATCATATAAACCACAAGAACGATGCAGAGATATTTCAGAAAAGAAGCAATCTTTTGATACGGCAAAAAAATAATTAATCCTAAAAGTATCAGGGTGAAAACGATGCTGAAAGAAATTGCATGAATGGAAGGAAATAACAGGTTACCCACTGCTCCCATTCCTGCAATGTCGGCACCAATGTTCATTACAATGGCAGGAAAACTAAACAACAACATTAAGTACAAAACAGGTTTTGAATAATTCTTTTTAAGCGTTCCTGCCAAACCATGTGAAGTAACCAAACCGATTCTTGCACACATTTCCTGGATGGAGGCCATAAGGGGAAATGTAATCATTGCAGTCCAGAGCGTTGAAAGTCCGTATGCAGCACCTGCCTGTGAGTAGGTTGCAATGCCCGAAGGGTCATCATCACTTGCCCCGGTCACGAGTCCGGGGCCAAGTATTTTCCAAAAACGTGAAAGTTTAGATGAAGTTTGTTTTTTGTTGTTCATGTTAAGGGTTGCTGTTGAAACGGCGGTAAAAGTACAACCTATTTAGTAAAAAAATAGCGAATATCGAAATAGCGAATAACGGAATGACCTAACCCCAGAATCTAGCACCTATCATCCAGCATCCAACACCCAGGATCTGAAATTATCAATTTTCAATTATCAATTCTTCATTAAAATTTCGTAGGTTTGTTACTCAAAAACCAAAACAACACCCTATGAAATCTTCCATTTTTCGTAGCATTTTCTCCATGATGCTGATCCTGTCGGGCGCAATGTTGCTGCAGGGACAAACGTATGACCTGAAAAAAATGCCTTCCGTTGATCCGAAAGTCAGGACCGGCATACTCGATAACGGGATGCACTATTATATCCGTGCTAACAAGATCCCTGAGAAGAGGGGCGAATTCTATATCGCCAACAATGTAGGCGCCATCCTGGAAGATGACGATCAGAACGGGCTGGCTCACTTTACCGAGCATATGTCGTTTAACGGAACAGATCAGTTCCCCAAAAAAGGGATCCTGGATTACCTGGCAACGATCGGAGTGAAGTTCGGGACGAATGTGAATGCAGGAACCAGCCTGGAACAAACGGTATTTAACCTGTCGAATGTCCCGCTCAAGCGCGAAGGGATCCTCGACAGCGCCCTGATGATCCTGCGCGACTGGTCACATTATGTTTCTTTCGAAGATAATGAAATCGACCTCGAACGCGGTGTGATCGTTGAAGAGTGGAGGATGTATGGTTCAGCCGAAGAACGCATGAGCAACAAACTGGCTCCCATCATTTATAAAGGATCGAAATATGCAAAGCGGAATGTGATCGGCGACACGGCTGTCCTGAAACATTTCAAATATGAAACTATCAAAAACTTTTACCATAAATGGTACCGCCCAGATCTCCAGGCGCTCATCATTGTTGGCGACTTTGACGAAAACGTGGTCGAAGCCAAGATCAAACAACTATTCAGCCCTATTCCGAAAGCTGAAAACCCGGCTGCCAAGGAAGAATACGCCGTACCTGACAATACGGAACCCCTTATCGGGACGGCAACCGACAAGGAAGCCACTTCCACTTCCGTGGATGTTAGCTGCAAACACGATAATATTAAGGATAGCGACAAGAACCTCGGTTATATGCGGCTGCAGCTTGTCCGCAGCCTGATCAACAACATGTTCGGAAAACGCATGAGCGAACTTTCCCGTAAAGAGAATCCTCCGTTCATTTCTGCCTTCAGCTATTATGGCGGTTTTACGCGTACCAAAGATGCATTCACAGGCACCGCGCAGGCAGCAAACAACGAAGGTATCAAAGCGCTCACGGCACTTCTCACAGAGATGGAGCGTATGAAAAGGTTCGGATTCATCGAGATCGAGTTTGAACGCGCAAAAGCAGATCTTATTAAAAACTATGAATCGCGGTATATGGACCGCGATAAACGGAAGAACCGCGAACTGGTTTACCCCAATGTCTCCAACTTCCTTACGAACAGCCCCAACCCAGGAATTGAATTCGATTATGCTTTTGCCAAGGCGATGATCCCCGCAATTACCCTCCAGGAATTGAACAATGAAGCCAAGACCTATTTTACCGATGAGAACATGGTGGTAACCGTCACCGGGCCTGAGAAAGAAGGAATAACCATTCCGTCGGAAGCAGATATAAAGAAGGTGCTGGTGAAATACAAATCCGTGAAAATCGATCCTTATGTCGATCTGCTTGCAGGAAAAAAACTGATCGAAAAAGAACCGGTTCCCGGGAAAGTGGTAAAAGTCTCCGCAAATAAAGTACTCGGAACAACGGAATGGACCCTGTCCAACGGCATGAAAATAATCTTCCGCCCCAGTGATATCAAAGAGGATGAACTGCTTGTCTTCGGATTTCGCGAAGGTGGAATTTCTTTATTGAAAGAAGAAGATATCCCGTCGGCCATGTTATTAGGCGATGCCATATCGCAGATGGGCGTTGGCAGTTTCTCCACCACTGACCTCGAAAAATTGATGGCGGGAAAACGGGTAAATATCAGGGTCAACACATCCGAAGAACGGGACGGGGTGTCGGGAAGGGTATCGCCGAAAGACCTCGAAACTGCATTGCAGCTGGTTTACCTCTATTTCACGCAACCCCGGTGGAATGCCACTGATTACAAAACCTGGATGGAGAAGATGAAAGCCAATTACATCAATGCAGAATCTGATCCCCGGAAAGCCTTCAGGGACACGATCTCCCTGATGATGGCCAATCATCATCCCCGTATTATCCCTATGAGTTATAAGGTGCTCGACAAGGTGAACCTTCCGAAGCTCCAAGCCATCTACAAGGATCATTTCTCCGATCCGGGCAATTTCACATTCGAGTTTGCCGGAAAGATTGATCCGGAAAAGGTCAAACCGCTGTTTGAAAAATACCTTGCTTCACTGCCTTCCGTCAAACGTACACAGGTTTACAAGGATAATGGCATCCGTCCACCAAAAGGCGAAGTGAAGCAGGATTTCAAACATGAAGCAAAAACTCCCCGCTCATCTATCTATATCAATTATAATGGCACATCTTCCTTCTCTGCCGATGACCGCATTTTAGGTGGTGCGCTGAGGCATGTCCTCGAATTGCGTTACATTGAAAGGATCCGCGAAGATGAGGGCGGCGCATACAGTGTCAGGGTACAATACAACGTAAACAAATTACCCGTTCCCGGATTTAACCTGGTCGTGAGTTTCGAAACGGATCCCCTCAAGGCAGACAAACTGATCGGCATCGTTCACGCGGAAATTAAGAAGATGGTGGAAAATGGTCCTTCGGAAGCCGACCTGCAGAAAGCGAAGGAATATTTCCTGAAGCAGCGCCAGGAAGACATGAAGGAGAACAGTTGGTGGATGAGCCGGATGGATGATTATTATTTTTACAACCTGGATTTCCTAACAGGATATGACGACAAGGTAAATGCCTTGAATGTCCAGTCGGTGCATGACTACGCTAAGAATGTCCTGACACAGGGGAACGTAGTGCAGGTGGTGATGAGACCGTAAAGCCAATTACGAATTACGAATTGGGTATTTGGTTTTGGGTTCTTGGTTTATTGATAATTGAAAATTTGGTTACGCGTTACGCGTCACGCGTCACGAACTTTTCGCAATTTAATAGCTATTATACGATAAGATCTCGCCGGTTTGTTTACGCTTTTTTTTCCGGATTTCATTTGTGGGCGGATAACCTACCAGGATGATCAATTCAAGTCGCAGGGTTTTGGGAATATTCAGCAATTCCTTGATCTTCTTTTCATCGAACCAGCCAATAACACAGGTACTGAGTCCTTCTGCGGTTGCCTGCAGGCAAAAATGAGCAGTGGTAATGCCGATATCGATCAGGGGATAATTCTTGTCTTTAAGAATTCGTCCGACAGCAGTGGTTAAATTGGTTTTCTCCCGAACGATGGCAACCTGCACCGGGGCCTGCTTCGTAAAATGATTCATCGGGATCATCCCGGTGGTGGTGAGTTCAGCAATGGTATTCTTTAACCCGGGATCATCGATGATGATGAATTTCCAGGGTTGTGAATTATTTGCCGACGGAGCCATGCGTGCAGCCTCGATACAGCGCAGGAGTTTTTCTTTTTCTACAGGTTGAGCTGTATATGTTCTTTGGCTTTGGCGGCGATGGATCAGGTCGAGTAATTCGTTCGGTTGCATGGTTCTGTTTCAGAAGGATGATGATTGCCGGTAACCTTGATGGCCATGGGCAAACGGGTTATATCCGCAAAGGTAAAGATTTTCAAAGAAGAGATTGAAAATGAAAAATGAAGAATTGGTGTTAAGTATTAGATTTTGGGTCAATTGATGATTGAAAATTATTTTAACTCGCCAGTTCACCAATTCACCAATTCGCCAGTTGATTTGTCCGCTTGCAAACATAAAACGAAATGCCACTCAGCAAGGGAACGGCGAGCCAGGTTGATATATAAAGAATCATTAGCTTTGCAACTGAAATGATTTATTCAATGAAACGTTTATCCTTTGCCTCCGTTCTGTTCCTCTTTATCTTTTTTCTGGTAAGCTGTCATAACAAAGCTGACCTTTCCATTGCCCCGCCATTTCCTTCGCAGTCGCCATGGTTGAAATGTTCACATGATACCATTTATTTCCAGAACAGTGTCCTTCCAGTGGTTATCAATAGCTGCGCGAAATCAGGCTGTCATGACCAGGGAAGCAATAAACATGAAATCGTGCTCGATAGCTATTCGGCGATTTACAACCTTGTGAAACCGAATGATCCTCTTTCAAGCAAGCTTTATACAGTTTTATTCAGTTTCGGACAACAACGGATGCCTCCCGGTGAACGTCTGTCCGTTAACCAGGAAGGACTAATTTATTATTGGATCCTGCAAGGGGCAGTTAACAACAGGTGTGAGACACCTTGTGATTCATCGCATATTACTTACGATTCCACCATCATCGCGATCGTGCAATCCTGGTGTACCGGTTGTCATGGAGGTTCAAATCCTGCCTACGGGATCAGTCTTACAAATTACGACCAGGTAAAAACTACTGTCAACAATGGACGGCTCATGGGAGCAATCCGGCAGGAAACAGGATTTTATCCCATGCCCAAAGGTAGCCAGCTTTCGCCTTGCGATATTGCTCTTTTCCAGATATGGATCAACTTGGGGATGCCGCGGTAAAAATTCAGAATGCAGATTTCAGAATGCAGAATGAAAAGTGACATTTAGTAAAACTTCTTTCATATTTCATAGTGAAGAAAAAAGCCCCGCTCTTAACTGGCAGGGATTTCGCTATTTCACTACTTCACTTTTTCACTATTTATTAACGAGGATCTTTCGGATAACCCGGGGTTCATCCGTGGGATTTAAAATGCTTGTTTATAAATGCCGGGAGGCACTGAGTATCTTTCATCACGGATATTATCTATTTTTGTGCATATAATATTCAGAGAACATGGACACAGGCCAGGATAATTTTGTCGAAGAAATCTTAACAAAAGCGCTGAATGCGGCGCTTGCAATGGGGAAACTCGACCAACTGCAAACCGACAAGATTGTCCGATCAATCTATGAAACGGGGTTCAACCACCGTTGGGACCTCGCAGAAATGGCGTTCCGGGAAACCGGTATTGGAAATGTGCGCGATAAGATGATAAAAAACATCATTGCATCCCGTTTTGTTTACCGGGATATTTTTCTTCAGAAGACCGTTGGAATTATCAATGAGGACAAGGAAAACGAGATCATCGAGATCGCACGTCCGATGGGGCCGGTCTTTGCAATTACTCCGGTCACCAATCCCACTTCAACGGCATTGTTCAAGATTCTTATCGCGATGAAAAGCCGGAACCCCATCATTATCTATCCGCATGGCGCTGCGCGGAAATGCACCAGCGAGGCTGCTCGCCTGTGTTACGATGCAGCCCTGGCGGCAGGTGCACCGGAAAATTGCATTCAGTGGATTCCGAGGATGACCCGTGAACAGGTACTCCGATTTATGAGCCACAAACGGATGGCATTGGTGCTCGCAACAGGCTCGGTAAGCTTGGTAAAGGCAGCCTATTCTTCCGGCAACCCTGCGATCGGTGTTGGTCCGGGCAATGTGCCGGTCTATATCGGGAAAAGTGCGGATGTCAGTTTCGCGGTGACCCAGATCCTGCTTTCGAAATTGTTCGACAACGGCACCATTTGTGCCAGCGAACAGGCGGTCGTGGTTTCTCACAACAATGCAGCTGCCGTGAAGGCAGAATTCATCCGGCAGGGTGCCTGTTTTCTTTCTCCCGGACAAATTAAAAAGGTCGAAAAAATTGCTTTCAACAAGACACAGCGGTCGATGAGCCCGGATGTGATCGGGAAACCTGCGACCACAATAGCCAAAATGGCAGGAATTAAGGTTCCGGCGGGAACCCGTTGTCTCATCGCTCCGATGGAAAAGTCGCAGGTTGGAATAGAATGGCCGCTTTCCCTTGAGATCCTGGCGCCGATCCTGGCATTCTATGAAGTGGCCAGTTTCGAGGAAGGGATTTCTCAGTGCCGGAGAATCAATGAGCATGGCGGATTGGGCCATACCGTGAGCATCTTTTCCAACGATGATGAAAAGATCCGTTACTTCGCACAATCCCTCAATGCCGGCCGGATCATTGTCAATACACCATCTTCCCAGGGTGCCCTGGGAGGACTATACAATGGGTTGACCCCCTCCCTGACTCTCGCATGTGGCTCAGGAGGCAAGAATTTTACCACCGATAATATCTCTGTTCGCCATCTTCTGAATATCCAGCGTATTGCTTACAATAAAATCAGTTTCTGCGCCGAACACCAGGATGGAAATGCATTTTGCTGTGATCAGCATCTAACCATCGACGAGATTGATGAGAAATGCGATAAAAACAAATAAAAGAGGTCGTCTCGTACTTTTGAGACAGCCTTTTTTTTCACTCGTAAACTACAATCGAAGCGTGACATTTGGTAAAACAGCGAATCTGTCGGTTTCTACAGAATTAAGACAAGATTTGTGGTACCTTTACAGCTTAAATATTCGTTGTTCATCCTCTTAATGTTTAACGTTTTATGAAGAAAATATTTTCCCTCATCCTGATACCCGGATTTTGTATGAATTTTGCTTTCGGACAAAATAATGTAACCGGTCCCATTGTCCAGTATCCTGTTTATTTCGATGTATCGCCTCCATTGCGTGATATGGTGAAAAACCCTCCTCCGAAGGCAGATAATTCGTGGAAAGACGGGATCGTAAAAAACCATTTCAACATCCGGCAAAAACCATCCGGGCAAACTCCCGGAGGTTTATCAGATCCCAACCTTCAAACAAAAAACGGGTTGATCATTACCGATACCACAATCATAAATTTCGACGGGAACACTAACACTCAGGGAGTTTATCCTCCGGATACCCACGGTGATGTTGGCCCCAATCATTATTTCCAGGTGGTAAACTGCCATTATTCCATATACAGTAAAACCGGCACCCTGTTACTCGGCCCCCTGGATAATAGTTCTGTCTTTAGTGGTATGCCAAACAATTCCAACAACGGGGATGCGGTTGTTCTTTATGATGAACAGGCCGACCGCTGGCTTTTCTCTCAATTCTCCTTCCCGAATGGTCAACACTCAGCACCCTATTACCAGATGGTCGCTGTATCGCAAACAGGCGACCCTACCGGGTCTTGGTACCGTTATGAATACTTATTTACCAATATGCCCGACTATCCGAAATTCGGGGTTTGGGGAGATGGGTATTATATGTCGGCAAATCTGTTCGCAGGGGGCTCAAGTTGGGCAGGTGTCGCGGCGGTAGCCTATAACCGCACACTCATGCTGGCCGGAAATTCCTCACCCACCATGATCATGTTTACAAAACCCGCATCAGATGAAGCTTCCTCGTGGCTACCTTCCGACTGTGACGGACCTTTTCCGACGGGAAACCCGCCCAATTATTTCCTTTATATGTTTGATGGTAGTTCCACTGACCACCTCGGGATTTATGAATTTCACGCTGACTGGGTCACACCAAATAATGCAACCCTTGGTAATTTCCTGTCGCTTCCCGTGAATGCATTTACAACAAATATTACCGGTATTCCCCAACCCGGGACTACCATCAAAGTAGATCCCATCAACGACCGGATGATGTACCGCCTGCAGTACCGTAAATTTTTCGATCATGCAGCTATGGTATGCAATCATACCGTCGATATATCCTCTACCGTTGCCGGGATCCGGTGGTATGAACTGCGAAAAACATCCGGTGCCTGGTCGATTTACCAGCAATCCACCTATTCAATTTCCGATAACAACAGCCGATGGATGGGCAGTATGGCCATGGATACCAGTGGGAACATCGCCCTGGGATACTCTATTTCCAGCTCCACCCTTTACCCTTCTATACGGTATACCGGAAGGATGAAAAATGATGCCCTTAACACGATGACCATCGGGGAACGGGGCATTTATAACGGCGGAGGTTCACAAACAGGAAACGCCCACCGCTGGGGCGACTACAGCGGCATGAGCGTTGATCCAAGCGCTACGGCCACATTCTGGTACACCCAAGAATACTATGCTACAACTTCTTCTATAAGTTGGAAAACGCGCATTGCCTCCTTCAGTTTTATCACTGCATTTACCGTGACTGCAACCGCTACTCCGGCTTATATTAATCTCGGACAGACCTCCCAGCTTAATGTTGTTGCTACAGGAGGAACCGGATCCTATACCTATTCCTGGACATCTTTACCTGCCGGGTACAATTCATCGCAGCAAACTCCGCCGCCGGTTTCGCCAACGGTCACTACAAAATATATTGCCCATGTTACATCCGGCATCCAAACCAGAACGGATACAGCTACCGTCTACATTAACATGACAGCCTCGGCAACAGCAAATCCCTATACCATAAACTCCGGATCGTCTTCCCAACTCAATATGGCTGCAACCGGAGGAACAGGTTCTTACACCTATTCCTGGACCTCCGTTCCCGTGGGGTTTACGTCGACTGCTCAAAGTCCAACCGTTTCACCAACGGTCAATACCATTTATACAGCCGTTGCCACTTCAGGTATACAAAATGCAAACGATACAGCAATTGTAAGGGTTACGATGAGCGTGCTCGCTACGGCAACGCCTCCTTCGATTCTTATCGGAGGGAGTTCACAACTGAATGCCGTCGTTACGGGTGGCTCGGGGACCTATACTTATGCCTGGACTTCCTTACCTGCCGGTTTCAATTCGACACTTCAGAACCCGGTAGTATATCCTACTGCTACCACGCAATATATCGTAAATGTGAATGACGGTTCCCAGACGAAAAGTGATACCGTCCAGGTGACTGTAACGTTCAACCCATTGATTGTAACGGCAACGGCTACACCTTCTTCCATTTGTGCGGGAAACAATTCGCAGTTGAATGTGACCGCAACCGGAGGAACCCTTACCTATACGTATTCCTGGACTTCAATTCCGGTAGGATTTACCTCGACCCTCCAGAACCCGGTAGTTCAACCTACCGTTACCACGATTTATATTGCCCATGTGAACGACGGAGCATCTACCGTTTCTGATTCCACAACCGTAACGGTTACCCCGCTCCCAACCGCATCAGCAGGAAATGATACCATCGTTTGTACTACTGTTGGACAGATTCAGCTCAACGGCCAGTCGACCAATAGTTCCGGTGTTCTATGGTCAACCAATGGTGACGGATCCTTCCTGAATCCATCCACCCTCACTGCCATTTATTACCCTGGGGCCAACGATAAGGCTACGTTGCACGTGAACCTTACCCTTACTGCGTCTCCTGTCCCACCGTGTACGCCTCAGGCAACCAGTATCCGGCACATCACTTTTGATGTCTGTAACGGGATTCCCGAAACAGGAAATGACGTATTTTCCATATCTATACGGCCAAATCCATCATTTGGTACCATCAACCTGGTAATTTCCGGATTAAAAACCGGAGAGATCAAGATCAGTATCATAGACCTCAGCGGAAAGACCAGGCTTCAGGAAACTTTTACAACAACAAGCAGTAAGATCAGCCGTAAGATTGATCTTTCGACCTTCCAAAGAGGAATTTATTTTGTGAAAGTTGAAACCGATATCCATGTCAAAACTGAAAAGCTGATACTGGAATAAATAAAATATCATGCTGATGAATGTACCAGGCCGGATATCTCTATAACCTGGCATATTCTTTTCTCAGTTGTGGGCATTTAAAAAATTCAGGAACAGTTCATTGAACTGCTGGGAATGGGTTTCCATTGGGGAATGATGGGCATCGGGAATGATCTTCAGGTCAATGGTCGGGACGTTCCGTTTCAATTTTCTTGCTGTTCTGAGATAGATAGTCCGGTCTTTTTTCCCCCAGATAACTAATACAGGGAGGTCCATTAATCCGTCGGCATGCAGGTGGCGTATTTCATGTGCATTTGCATAGATATTGATCACAGAAGCTGCCGAGCCTTTGATGTGCAGTGGATCCATGTATCCCTTCATCTCGGTTGAATCCAGCGGCCTGCCATAAACCTTTTTCATCATCCGTGCCATGCTGTTATATGAAATAATATTCTGCTTTGCCAGTGAAACCATAACCTGGTTGTAACCCTTCATTTTAGACATGGTTATGAATGCCCCTTCCATATTCTGATTCCGGACAAAAACCATCCCATCCACAAGCGTAACGGTTTGAACGCGGTCGGGGTTCGTCAAGGCCATGGCTTCCACTGCACCTCCTCCCATGGAATGTCCCACAATATTCCATTTTCTTTTATCATCCTTATCAATCTTTGCCAGCAGGGCCCAGATCAAGTGTGCACGGCCACTGTTCGATTGGTTGACATGAAGGTTTCTGTCGCTGTATCCAAACCCCGGCAGGTCGATGGCTACAACCAGGTAGCCTGCATTTACCAGTGTGTCTATGTTTTTGCGCCAACAAAAAGTCGATCCGCAGAAACCATGAACCAGCAATACTTTGCCTTTTTGATTTTGGATCCCCTTATTATAAACCCTGTAGTGAAAGGTTGCCGAATCGATTTTCAGGAAATGACTGTTTTCGTATGGTTTACCAGGAACTGTTGATATGACCTCCTGTCCATAGACATCGGAAATCCTCGCAATCAGGGCCAGTCCGAGTAAAAGAATAAAAAATGAAATCTTGCTCACGGTCAGCTTTGTTGTATGACAAAATTAGCGTTTTTTACTACAAGGGCCCACAAAGTGCATCACAAAGGAACCACAAAGTGAAGGTAGCGGATTTTTGAATACTTTTGATTTAAATTTCACGTTGGATTAACTGAACTCTGATTAGAATGGATAAAAATAAGCTGAAAATTTACCTGCCCTTGGTCTATGCAGGCATTTTACTCGCAGGAATCCTTTTGGGACTTGAACTTAGTAAGGTCGGGAATGGCACTTCCCTGTTCGGGCGGCATCGCCAGGACAAGATCAATGAAGTGATCAATTATGTGAAACAAAATTACGTAGATACCATCGGCCGGAACCAGCTAGAGGAAAAAGCCATAACTGGGATGTTGCAAAGTCTGGATCCGCATTCGGTATACATTACCTCCAGTGAGTTTCACGATGCAAACGATCCGCTCCTGGGTGGTTTTGAAGGCATCGGAGTACAGTTCCGCCTGGAACGCGACTCCATCACGGTGATCAATCCCGTTTCCGGCGGGCCTTCGGAAAAACTGGGTATCAAGGCCGGCGACCGGATTGTGAAGATCGATGGAAAAAATGTCGCAAGTGTTAAGATCACCAACAACGATGTCCTGAGAAAACTGAAGGGGAAGAAAGGGACGAAAGTCAATGTTTCCATTTTCCGCAAAGGGGTTAAAGGTCTTCTGGATTATACCATCATCCGTGATGTAATTCCGATCTATAGTCTTGATGTTTCCTACATGGTTGAACCGTCTATTGGTTATATCAGGCTTAATAATTTTTCGGCAACGACCCATGATGAAATGACAAAAGCCTTAACGGAGCTGAACTCAAAAGGGATGAAAAAGCTGATCCTGGACCTGAGGGGGAATGGAGGAGGACGGTTGCAGGCCGCCATCGATGTGGCAGATGAATTCCTGCCTGACAGGAAGCTGATCGTGTATACAAAGGGAATCCATCATGAAAATGAAACGGTGTTTGCAACTGCAGGTGGTCTGTTTGAGTCGGGAGAACTGGTTGTGCTAATCGATGAATGGTCGGCTTCCGCCAGTGAGATCGTGGCCGGGGCTATACAGGACAATGACCGCGGTACCATTATCGGTCGGAGATCATTTGGGAAAGGCTTGGTTCAGCAAGAACTTGATTTTAAAGACGGGTCGGCTGTCCGGGTTACCGTTGCGCGGTATTATACCCCAACCGGCCGCTGCATCCAGAAATCCTATAAAAATGGGTCGGAAGATTATTACAACGATTATTATCACCGGATCCTTTCCGGGGAAATGGGAAATCCTGACAGCATTCATTTTGCCGACTCCCTCAAATTTAAAACGCCGAAAGGGAAAATCGTTTATGGCGGAGGCGGTATCATGCCCGATATTTATGTACCGGTCGGGAAAGATACTTTGTATAAATATTTCAACCTCCTGGCAAACAAAGGACTCATTTATCAGTATGCCTTCGACTATACCGATAAAAATCGCAGGATATTGAATTACCGGTCGTTTGATGAATTCAACCGGAAATTCCAAATCACCAATCCAATGTTTTCCGATTTTATCAACTCTACTTTAAAAAGTGGAATCAAGCGGGAAGACAAAAATATTGCCGCCTCTGATGCTCGGATAAAAGTGTTGATCAAGGCTTACATTGGCAGGAACATTCTTGACAATCCCGGGTTTTATCCTTTATTGAACAGCATTGATGAGACTTTTCTGAAGGCGGTTTCGGCATTAAAAACCGGAAAGCCTTCCTGAAATAAACATAGAAATGATTTTTTATTTGTTGACTTTTATTGCGTGATGTTGTACCTTCGAGTATCAATTTAAAACTAGAAAATATGATCCATGAATTACCAAAGCTACCCTATGCATTGGATGCATTGGAGCCTTTTATTTCGAAACGGACGCTGGAGTTTCATTACGGGAAACACCACCAGGCTTATGTGACCAACCTCAACAAGCTGGTCGCAGGTACGGAATTTGAAAATTCTTCCCTGGAAGACATCATCCGGAAAGCCGGTGGGGGAATCTTTAACAATGGTGCCCAGGTATGGAACCATACATTTTACTGGAACTGTATGAAGCCAAAGGGAGGAGGAGAACCTGACGGGAAGCTGGCCGATGCACTGGTGAAGAATTTTGGTTCATTTGCCGAATTCAAGGAAAAATTTTCAACAGCAGCAGCAACGCTTTTCGGTTCGGGTTGGGCCTGGCTGGTAAAGAAATCCGATGGTTCGCTGGTGATCACCCAGGAGAGTAATGCCGGCAACCCGCTGAAAACCGGCGATCATCCGATACTGACCTGTGATGTCTGGGAACATGCCTATTACCTGGATAAACAGAACCTCCGCCCGGGATATATTGCGGATTTCTGGAACGTGTTGGATTGGGATGCTGTGGCCGGCCGGTTGTAACAGAAACAACCGATATTATTGCAAGAGTCTGTATTAATAATGTGAAAACCGAGCGGAATTGCAAACTCCGCTCAGCGTTATTAATTAATGTTCAGCACAATACGCTTGGCGGAGTTACAAACTCCGCCGTAATATTTGGCTTTTAAACAGCTTCTTACAGTGAAAGTTTTGTATCCATAATAACAGGAATTTCATTAACCGGTATCCGTTCCTGCAACATGGTATCACGATCGCGGAGTGTGACGGTATTGTCCTGTAAGGTCTGGTGATCAATGGTGATGCAATACGGTGTGCCGATGGCATCCATCCTGCGGTACCGGCGCCCGATCGTGTCCTTCTCCTCATAATAACAACGGAAGCGATATTTCAGGACATCCATAATCTCTCTTGCCTTTTCCGGCAATCCGTCTTTCTTCATCAAGGGAAGGATCGCGACTTTCACCGGCGCGAGAATCGCAGGAAGGCTCAGAACGACCCGTTCGGTGCCATCCTCCAGTTTCTCTTCCCGGTAGGCATGACTCAATACAGCAAGAAATGTGCGGTCGAGACCGAGGGAGGTTTCCACTACATACGGAACATATCCTTCATTCTTTTCCTGGTCAAAATACTGGAGCTTCCTTCCCGAAAATTTCTGGTGGGCGCCAAGATCGAAATCCGTCCGTGAATGGATCCCTTCCAGTTCTTTGAAACCAATCGGGAATTCAAATTCGATATCGGTGGCTGCATTGGCATAATGGGCCAGCTTATCATGGTCGTGAAACCGATATTTTTCGGCAGGGATTCCCAGCGAGGTATGCCATCTCATCCGTTCTTTCTTCCAATAGGCAAACCATTCCAGTTCTTCGCCCGGCTTGACGAAATACTGCATTTCCATCTGTTCGAATTCGCGCATGCGGAAGAGGAACTGCCGTGCGACGATCTCGTTGCGGAAGGCCTTCCCGATCTGGGCGATCCCGAAAGGAATCTTCATCCGTGCAGATTTCTGTACATTTAAGAAATTCACAAAGATTCCCTGGGCAGTTTCCGGGCGAAGAAAGATCTCGTTTGCATCTTCATTTACAGAACCCATCTGGGTTGAAAACATCAGGTTAAACTGGCGGACTTCCGTCCAGTTTTTGGTCCCGGAAACCGGGCAAACGATCGCGAGTTCTTCGATCAGTGCCCTTACATCAGCAAGGTCATTCTTTTCGAGGGAAGAATAAAACCGTGTTTTTATGGTTTCGATCTTTGCCAGGTTCTCCATCACCCTCGGGTTGGTTGTTCGGTACATCTGTTCATTAAATGTTTCGCCAAACCGCTGACGGGCTTTGTCGACTTCCTTCCGGATCTTATCTTCGATCTTCTGGGTATGATCTTCAACCAGGACATCGGCACGGTAACGTTTTTTGGAATCCTTGTTATCGATCATCGGGTCGTTAAAGGCATCCACATGCCCGGAAGCTTTCCAGATCGTAGGATGCATGAAGATAGCCGAATCGAGCCCGACGATATTCTCATGGTACTGAACCATCGATTTCCACCAATATGTTTTGATGTTGTTCTTTAGTTCAACACCAAAGGGGCCGTAATCGTAAACAGCACTTAATCCATCGTAAATCTCGCTGGAAGGAAATACAAAACCGTATTCTTTGGAATGTGAGATGATCTTTTTGAAAAGGTCTTCGTTTGTTGCCATGCGGCAAAGGTAGTAAAAATGAAAAATGAAGAGTGATGAATGAAGAATTGAAGCTGGATGCTGTATAATTGTAGCGGGAAAACATCCTGGAGTGACAGTTTTCTGGTGGATAAGTTTGACTAGTTAGACAAGCGGACAAGTGAAATCGCGAAATCGCGAAAAAGACTAATGATTAACTGTGTGGCGGTGACAGTATCATAGCGGACGAATGGACTAGTAAAAAAGACTTTCGAACCGCGTAGCGGTGACATTATCTTAGTAAGGAAATGGACAGTACCATTCAGAACCCCGAAGGGGTGATATTATTTTTTATAGAACAAAAATACTTTATTCTTTCTCCAACCATTTCCTGATTTCCTGTTCAGCTTCATGAAGACTGATCAATTTATTTACGATGATCTTCCCGTATTTATCGATGAGGACATGATGAGGATAGGCATTGATATCGTATTTTTCTTTCAGGATCTTATCCCAGTTTCCTCTGCATATGAGCGTTGTGGACTTTACCCCATATTTTTCAATGACCTGCCTCCAACTTTCTTCTGAACTGTTCATGCAGATACTGACAATTTTGACTTTATCGTTTTTAAAAACATCCACCAGTTTATTTTCGTCCGGGATTTCTTTTATACAGGGCTTGCACCCTGTAAACCAGAATGTGATGTACACAATATTCCCCGCAAAGTTCTTTAACGAAACACTCTCATTCTGTTCGTTTTTTAAATAAAAATAGGGAGCAGGATCACCTTCTTTCAGAACATATTTGTTGACATACCTTTGTTCCAGATACTGCTTAAGGTCAGCTCTGCGAATCGCATTGGAGTAGAATATGTATTCTTCTTTAGGGACATACCAATTGCTTATTCCCTGATCGAGTTTTATTGCCAAAAGGATATCTGAAATATATTCATCATAATTTTTTAAGGAAGAGCTTATAAAACCATTTAGGCGTTTTGATGCATAATTGGTGTCTTTCTGGGTTGAATCCGTGTAAGGCATTTTGATTAACGAAAAGTAGAAATCGAGAAAGACGTAATAGTATATTGACAGAATTGCTGCCTGATTGTTTAGTGGTTGTTCTTTTAAAAAATTATAATAGTCTGTCGGAATTGGTTTATCTATATCACGCATTCTTTTCATGATTGAAGGTTCACTTAATTTTTCGACATAAGAAATATACCTGATATCTTTCTCTTCATAATCTGTAAACCATTTAGGCAACCGGCTTTTCTGATAATAATTCTTAAGGTAATTTAATTCTATGTTTGTCAGGCTGTCGGTCACTTTGCTGAACGTTTCATAATCCGGAGCAGTATTAGCGGCAATGGCTTTCCCTACAATAAAATTGTTTTTATGAAAAAAGATTTCTTTGTTCTTATAATAATCTGATAATTGAGCCCATTTCCCTGAGTATTTAATGCAATTGGGAAGGGGCTCTTTATTCGAAAAATCTATTGTGATGCTAAGGGTATCGCCCGGAACCAGAAAGCAGGTAGTGTTTTTATTTCTGTCAAATAAGATTGTGTCTGAAGGGTTGAATACAGAAGTCGGTGAGAGAAATGAAACACTTAGACTCACCTTCTCAGGCATCTGTATTTTTAAATTCAGGTATTTCTTCCCGTTTCCCTTGAATTTTATTGGATCACAATCAATATAACCAGCGGGAAAAACAATAATAAAGCTCGTTTCCAGCTTCATCGAATCTGATGCATTCTCGAAATTAAATTCAATGGTACCACAGCTATTTAAATCGATATGGAGTGAGACTGAATCAGAATTGTGCTGTCCAATACAAATACCAGCTAACAGTGAGAAAAGAGGAAGAAGGGTTCGGAGTGGAAAATTCATCCAATGAAAATTACCACAGCAATTTAAATCAAAATTGTGAATAAAGGACAAAAAAATGGCATTGTAATATGGTCCGTTTCCAGGTTAAAGAAACTTCGATCCTCGATCCTCGATCCTCCATTCTCCGTTTTTTGACCTCCGACCTCTGCCCTCCGAATTATCCCTTAACTTTGCAGATCATTCATAAAAGGAAACCTTATGGTAAACCGTTCGATGTTGTTATTGATTATATTCCTGTGGCTGGGGGGTGTTACAGCTCAGACTTCAACCAAACCCTGGACCGAAGATCAGCTCCAGGATCCGGAAGCACTGGCAAATATTCTCAGAAGTCCTGCCTCTAAGCAACCGCTCATTTTCAATATCGGCCCGATGGAAAATATCAAAAGCGCCACTTACATAGGGCCAACGAAGGATAAAAATAATCTGGCTAAACTGAAACAGGCGCTTTCATCAGTTCCAAAAGATAAAACCGTCATAATCTATTGCGGATGCTGTCCTGTCCGGGTTTGCCCCAATATTCGTCCCGCTTTTGAATTGCTGAAAGAGATGAAATTCACCAGGCCCAGACTGCTCAACCTGGAGCATAACCTCAAATCAAACTGGATCGATCTGGGGTACCCGATGTAATGAGGTCGGAGGACGGAAGTCGGAGGACGGAAGTCAGAAATTGGAGGATCGAGGATGGAGAATGGAAGACAGAGGTCGGAAGACAGAGGTCAGAGGATTTCTGGTTTGAGTTTTTTAGTATATGGAAATTCAAACCTGTGTTGAGCGATTTTCAGGATGATCTTTTGATCTTGTTGATCTGCTACAAATTCAAGATGTCTTGATTTTGCGATGTTGATAAAGGTGATTGCCTTTTCAATTCCTTCTCCGCGCCGGTAATTCACTACTTCATCGGGCGTTGCCATTCCGTTCCCGTCATAGATGGATTCATCAGGCCAGCCCGACAAAATCTTATAGACCTGGTCCATTTCCATCTCACTGAAATAATCCACCGAAACAGGGTTACGTTCAAATGCTGCCTTCAGAAATGGCTTCCAGTCGCAGGAATCCATTTGCCGGCCGGCATAAAAAGCAAGATCAACAGTAACAGAATGTTTCCGGATGCCTGATAAAACGCTGATAATCTCATCCCTTGAAAGAGCTGTTGAGAGCGTGACAGGGAAAGAAGGCGAAAAATGTTTGTTCGAGGAAGGAAGACTGGGAATGGTATGAACGAATTTCCTCAAGTCATCCATGAAGCCCTTGTTTGCGGCCAGTGCAAGAAATTCCTGCTGAAATAGTGCAAAGAAATCTTTGTTTGTTTTCTGCGAGAAAATAAAATTATCTGCAGCGAGCACGGCCCTTTCTTTTTCAATATTTATTGACAGATCTTCTTCATCGATCTCGCAGAAGAGTTTTTTTGCCGTTTTATCCCCTATCTTATTGTTACTGTCATGCTCATAGGCGAAGGCCTTTTCGAGCCGGATGTATTTTGGCTGACCCAGGCATTGAAAGCTCAGCTGGAAAAACTTCTGGTAACGGGATACGGATCGCAGGAAATTGGTAAATATCTCAAAGTTGACAGGGATCTCAAGGTAACCCGAAAGTTTATGTCTTAACAGTGTATAGGAATCTTCTGCGATGGTGGCTTCCGGGTAAACGGTATGGATATATCCTGTGGAATGGGCCACCATGGTAACCTGTTCATTTTCCAGCGCCCGCCTGGCCAAAACAGAAAGTTCCGTTCCGTTATACCACATCGCTTTTGTCATGATCCGGCGGTTGTTGGTAAGGACGCCTTCATCCACAAGAATAAAATTCTGGGAATGAAGGGGCGTTCCGAGGAGAAAGATCTTTTCGAGGGGAACTTTTGCAACAATAAAAAGAGCTGCTGCATAAAGGCAGGCAAGAGACACACATTCCCCGGCGCCGGATGGATGCCCCGGTTTGAACCGGAAAGCATTCATGGCTTCTACCGTTTCCGTTTTCCAGTAAGGAATGATATCCGAATCGAATTTATCCAGCCCAAAATGTTTCCGGATATCGATATCAAAATAATATTTATCCCCCTCATAGCCAAAAAGAGCATTGGACCGTTGAAGAGTTTCCGGATCGATAAAATCTTCAAAGCGGCTGATCTCCGTTTGTTTGTCGGTGAGGCCCCAGGTCTCTAAGTCGAGGTTGAAGCTGTAATGATCCATGATGTATTGCTTCAACCGGTGGATCTTTTTAAGCGGGCCCATCTTATCAATTCCCGTAAACCACTTGTCATCCCGCCATTTCCAAATCTCCGGCGACATGATATTGGCAAGCACCAGGGCATAAAGTAATTCCGGAAAGATAAAGATCTCCATGTCGGAGAGCGTGAATGCGGAGGAGTATTTTTCGAGCTGTTTCTGATCCATCATGATAAAGCGGGAGAAGAAATTATTCCCCGGGCGACAAAGGTAAGAAATTGCAGGGTTATAAGAATTTTTTGCTATTGATGGTGGGGTGTCAATAAAGGTGAATAGTGAGTGGTGAGAGCTTTTTTTGCTTGTATCTTCATTATCAAAATAAGTATTGTGATAAAAAGAGTAAAAATCTGACCGATGTTTTAGAATTGAAAAAAATAGTATATTTGGAAAAGGTATATAAGAGGGTTCGTGTTATAAGGAGATAAAAATCACCCAAAATCATAGTCGATTTATGAAAAGTAATAATATTCAACATATTAGCAATAATCGCGAACTGCCACTATTACTGAAATAACCACACCCTTGTGGTTATCCAGGCATTATGCACAAGGCGATGAAACAGTCCAACTGAAAATTGACAGGATATTTCAGATTGAAAAAAAAACAAATATGAATAGATTAATACTTTGAATTAGCTTAACATTAAAGGAAAGGAGATAACCATGAAAAAGTCCATACTTGTTATAATGTTAGTAGGCGGTCTCGGAATTTGTCTATTTGTCATTTTTTGGAATAAATCCGAGGCGGAATCTGCCATTACTCATCTTCACGAACAATTTAACAATGGAAAGTTTGATGAAATTTGGAATGAAGCGCAGTCCAAGTTTCATGATACTTTAACAATTGTAAAATTCAAGAATTACTTGCTAGATGTTCAAAAGAAGTTAGGGAAAGTTAAGTCTTCTGGTCAAGTTAGTAAGCGAGAGATCAATAGGTTTAGTTGGACAAGAAAGATAGAGATAGTTCAAAGAACCGTGTTTGAGAAAGGAGAAGGCATTGAGACTTTTGCATTTGAGTTCATCAATAACAAGGCACTACTAATCGGTTATGCAATAATATAGAAAGGTTAAGGAGATGAGTTCGCTCAAATTATTCTCTGATTGGGTGGATTGCCATCATGTCTTCATTTCTCTATTTTCTAGAAGCTTTTCTAGCAGCCATGCTACTAGTGCTTCTTCGGCTCTTCTGAAAAGCAGATTAGGTAATGCTTCAGACATTATTAAACGTGAAATAGTGCAATATTGCAAACCAAGAAAGCGTAAAATGCCCTGTGCATAACGAGCATGCAGCCTCAATGCGGAGGTTGTCGGTAAAGAAAGTGGTTATGGCTAATAAAATGAAAACTAAAAGCAAAGATAAAATCTGCTAAAACCCCTGCCGGGCGTTAGGCAAAATACAAAATATAGATGAAAACCTCCAACATATTCTTAGTGAGTTTTGTTATCATTTTATTTTTATCAACAGGTTGTAATAAAAAATATAAGGAGTTATCTACCCTTTCATTTTCTTCTGAAAATAAACAAATCATCCCATACCATGGTACTGAATTATTAATTTTATCATTTGGTGATTCTTTAAGGGGGTCTGGTAGATTGGATCAATTCAATGATATTACTTCCAGTTCAGGTTCAATAACTGATAATCAAAATTGCAATGGTGATTATTATAATATTGAATATAATAGGATCATTTTTACCTCAATAACGAAAACTTATGCTACTCAGTTAACTTTAAGTCTTGAATTTAATAATCCCTTTAAAATTTTTGGTATATATAAATACCT
>JADGPR010000047.1 GCA_017882335.1 Bacteroidales bacterium
TGTCTGTTGGAATACATCCACAAATCCCACAACGGCCAATAGTCACACCACTGATGGCAGCGGAACGGGAACATTCGTCAGCAACCTCACAGGGCTCACGCCTAATACCCTCTATTATGTCAGGGCCTATGCAACAAACAGTGTGGGGACTGCCTATGGGAACGAAGTAACATTTACAACCTTGTCTTTATCGACACCGACGGTAACAACGGCCGCTGTGACGAATATCACCCAGACCACGGCAACAAGCGGGGGAAATGTTACATCTGATGGAGGAGCTACAGTTACAGCACGGGGTGTCTGCTGGAATACTTCCTCAAATCCCACAACGGCCAACAGCCATACCACCGATGGCAGCGGAACAGGAACATTCGTTAGCAACCTCACCGGACTTACCCTGAATACGCTATATTATGTCAGGGCATACGCAACCAACAGTGTGGGAACGGCATACGGCAATGAGTTAACTTTTACAACCCTTACCCCTGGTTTTACTTGCGGAGATATCGTTTCCTATGAGGGAAAAACCTATAATACGGTTCAAATCGGCACACAATGTTGGTTTAAAGAAAACCTGAATGTCGGAACAAGAATTAACGGATCCCAAGATCAATTAGATAACGCTATTAAAGAGAAATACTGTTATAATGATTTAGAATCGAATTGTGATGTTTATGGAGGATTATACCAGTGGAATGAAATGATGCAATATTCAACCATACCGGGAGTACAGGGAATATGTCCAACAGGCTGGCATTTAGCAACAGATGCAGAATGGACTACACTGACAGATTACCTTGGAGGAGAAAATGTTGCTGGAGGAAAGATGAAAGAGGCCGGAACAGCTCATTGGTCACCACCAAATACCGGTGCTACGAACAGCAGCGGTTTCACTGCCCTTCCGAGCGGCTGGCGGTTCTACAATGGCAATTTCGGCACTCTCAATATCAACGCCCACTTCTGGTCGTCGACGGAGTACTCGTCGGCGAACGCGTGGGATCGGGTCCTCTACTGCAATCACGAATTCGTGAGCCATTACAACGACTACAAGGTGGACGGTTTATCGGCCCGCTGTGTCCATGATTGATTATTTGGTTATTTTATAGGGATGGCCATGTGGGTGGGAGGAAAATAAAATGGCTCAGTATGAACATCTGCCGGTATTCAAAAAGAGCTACGATCTGTTGCTCACAATATACCAGTCGGTAGGCATGTTTGGGAAAGAGTTCAAATACACGCTCGGTCAGGATATGAAAAGAGATGCTTTACAATTGGTGAGAAGTATTTACAGGGCTAACAAAGCAGACCATAAAAAAGAGCATTTGGAAACGTTTGTAGATGATTTTGAATTATTGAAGTTAGAAATACGCCTGTGTGCTGATATGAAAATATTGCCCATTAAAAAACAAGCAGAACTTAGTTTGTTAATGGATGACAAAGGGAAACAAATTACAGGCTGGCGCAATGCCAGCATATAATAATGCCGGAGTTACTGCGGCTAAGGTGGCAGTGATTACTTTGTATTAGCCACTCCGGTTATGGTTTTGCTCGATGCAACGACAAAGGAAATTATTGCTGTACCAAATACCATGAAAGAATTAGTGACTGCCGCCAAATAAAAATAGCGAAAACTGTTTCGCCATTTTGCATTTTACCCCCTACATTCCGGCAGGCAGATTTTACAATTTGATTATTTTCCTAACAAATTATGTCCATGTTATCAATATTTGATAAATATAGGTGTACTTTTACCAAATCATAATACACTCCTGAAGGTTTTTAAACAGCCTTGCATTGATGGAAATATATTTCTGACCCTCCTTATTATATCATTTCGCAAGAATTGAACCTACGAATATCGACTCAGAATATTCTATCTGCTTCCTACTATCTACTATCTACTTTCTACTATTTTCTATCTTCTAACCGGCATCTGACATCACTTTATAACCACCAAATGAAAAAAGCGCTCTTCCTCCTTTTCAGCATTGTCTTCTTAATGAACCAATCCTATGCTCAAAAGCGCGGAAAAGAAAAAATTGATTCCCTGTTCTCGGTTTTAAAAACCGCAAAAGAGGATACTTCCAAAATAAAAACACTGAATGCTCTTGCTAGTGGATTTCAGGATAATAACCCCGATACTGCAATTTATTTTGCCAAAGAAGAACTGGCTCTTGCAACAAAATTAAATTATAAAATAGGAATTGCCAAGGCGAATATTATTATGGGTAATGTGTTATTGAGACTTGGTAACTATGAAAAAGCGATGAAAAACCTCAATAATGCATTAACGCTTATTGATGAACTGCTCACTTCAGCTGCAACATCTAATAAATCTTATATCCTGAAAGGAAAAGCCACGGTATATAACAGTATCGGAAATGTGTTAAGTGATCAGGGGAAATACCCTGAAGCATTGAAGAATTATTTCACTTCTTTGCAAATCAGTCAGGGAATCGGGGATAAACAACAAATTACTTTTGCAAACAATGACATTGGTGATGTTTATCTTAGAACAGGTAATTATCCCGAAGCATTGAAATATTATTTGATTTCTTTGAAACTCAAAGAAGAGATCGGGGATAAACGAAACTTAGCTGCGTCATACCACAACATTGGAATGATTTATGAAGAACAGGGCAACTATCCCGAAGCATTAAAAAATTATTCTGCAGCATTAAAATTAAACGAAGAATTTGGCAATAAAGATTGGGAAATCAGGAATCTGAAAGTCATCGGAGACAATTATCTTGAACAGGGCAATTATTCCGAAGCATTGAAGAATTTTTCGGCATCCTTAAAAATCGCTGATGAAGTCAAATCCAAAGAAGGAATGTTTTATGCATACCTTGGCATTGGAGATGTTTATAATAAGCAAGGCAATTTTACTGAATCATTAAAAAATTATTTCACTGGCCTAAAAATCATTGAAGAAATCGGTTACAAAGTTCTGATCGCTGAATGTTGCATTGCTATCGGAGAGGATTATATCAAGCTGAAAAATACAACTGAGGCTTCCCGGTATCTGGATAAAGGATTATTGCTTGCAAAGGAGAGCAGGAGCCTTCCTGATATTGAAGACAGCTACATGCGTCTGGCAACACTGGACAGTTTGCAAGGTAACTTTAAACAGGCATTCGTGAATTACAAGATGTTTATCACTTACCGTGACAGTGCTGTAAATAGAAAGAATGCAGAAAAAACAATGCAGATCCAGATGCAATATGATTTTGATAAAAAAGAATCACTGGCAAAAGCCGAACAGGAAAAGAAGGATGTCATAGCCCTAAAAGAAGTGCAGAAACAAAAACTGCTCCGCAATGCTCTCATTGGTGGCTTTGCGTTTTTGCTGATCCTCGGAGTAATTATTTTCGTCATCATGATCCAATACCGCGAGATCAGGGCGATCAAAAAAGAAAGGAACCGGATCTCCGGAGAACTGCATGATGATATCGGCGCCGATCTTAACCGGATCACGATGGTCAGCCAGCTCTTACAGAAAAAAACAAACAAAGACAGGGAACTGCAGGAACAACTAGTAATCATTTCTGAAGCAGGTAAAATGGTCCTGGGGAATATCGGTGAGATCATCTGGACCATGAACCCGCAACAAGATAACCTGGAAGGTCTTGTTGCTCACATCCGCAGGTTTGTATCAGAATACCTTGAATTGAACAGGATTGAAGTAGGATTTGCTTTCCCTGATGACATCCCGGAAAGACCTGTCAGTGATAAATACCGCCGGAATATTTTCCTTGCCATAAAAGAGGCTATTTATAATATTACAAAGTATTCAAAAGCCACCAGGGTGCAGCTCTCCATGAACCTGGAGAAAAGAATGGCAGGAATTGAGATCCATGACAACGGAACCGGATTCTCTGTAAAAGATAAACAAAACTGGGGAAACGGGCTCAGGAATATGGATCAGCGGATGAAGGATATCGGAGGGAATTTCCGGATCAGCTCGGGTAAGGACCAGGGTACTTTGATCAACCTTAATTTCCCAGTGCGTTAAACAGCAAAATACGACTTTTGTATTATTGATCCTTTCTCTTTTTTAACAGAATTTTGCAGTATGATTTCTATAGCAATAATTGAAGATGATAAAGTCGTCAGGGAAACCCTGAAAACCCTTATCCAAACTACGGAAGACTTTGAATGTGCCGGATCTTTTGCCGATGCTGAATCCGGGCTCGAATTTCTTACCGATAATCCTGCCGATATAGTTTTAATGGATATTCACCTCCCCGTGATGGACGGGATTGAATGTGTGAGGCAGTTGAAATCCGTTCACCCTGAAATGCAGTTTATCATGTGCACCATTTTCCGGGATGATGATTCGGTTTTCAATGCCCTGAAAGCAGGAGCAACAGGATACATACTGAAAAATGAAG
The DNA here is from genome assembly GCA_017882335.1 of Bacteroidales bacterium. Classification (GTDB taxonomy): domain Bacteria; phylum Bacteroidota; class Bacteroidia; order Bacteroidales; family FEN-979; genus FEN-979. The sequence continues at coordinate 4,395 of JADGPR010000047.1, forward strand.
ATCCCGCCAAAATCATTGATGCCATCCATGAGCTTCACGCCGGGGGATCCCCCATGACCCCGCAAATTGCGAGGCGTGTCCTGGAATCCTTCAAAAGACCTGCTGTAAATGACGAAATTAACCTGCTTACCAAAAGGGAAACCGAGATGCTGGGTCTTCTTGTAAAAGGATTACGGTATAAGGAAATCGCTGATAAACTTTGCATCAGTCCCACAACCGTCAGGACGCACATTTATAACATTTACCAGAAACTCCATGTACAATCCCGTACAGATGCGATAAACAAGGTCTTCGGGGAGAAGCGATAAGCGGGAGGACAAGCGGACGAGCAGACAAGAAAGATTGCGAATTATGTATGACAGATTGGCGATCAACAATTATATTTTTGAAAAATCGTCAATCATGAATTGTAAATTTATTCGTAAATCGTAAATCTGAAAATTGTAAATTTTTTTCGAAACTGGTAATAACTTCCCGGCGAAAAATTTCCATAATCCCGTCAGGTATGTATTTTTGCGGATTATTTCTCACGAATGAACAGGAAAGTAAGCATTGCACGCTTATCGGTAGTCTCCAACTCCCTGCTGATCGTTATGAAGGTGATCGTCGGCATTTTGAGCGGATCCATCAGTATCCTTTCAGAAGCTATTCATTCCTTCATGGACCTCCTGGCAGCCATTATTGCATTTTTTTCCGTGAGGATTTCGGATACTCCTGCCGATGAGCGGCATCCCTATGGCCATGGAAAATTTGAGAACATCTCCGGTGTCGTTGAAGCCATCCTGATTTTCATTGCATCGGGATGGATCATTCTTGAAGCCGTCAGAAAAATACTTAATCCGCATGAGATTGAGAAGATCGGCCTGGGTATCGTTGTGATGGCCATATCGGCCGTGGTGAATTTTTTTGTTTCCCGGAAGTTATACAAGGTGGCAAAATCAACTGATTCCATTGCCCTGGAGGCGGACGCACTTCACCTGAAGGTTGATGTTTATACTTCAATGGGAGTTGCCGCCGGGCTATTGCTAATGGTAATCCTGCGTTCTTTCAGCCAAAGCCCGTTGATTCTTTACCTCGATCCGCTGATCGCCATCATGGTCGCCCTGCTGATCCTCCGCGAATCCTTCATTTTATTTAAAAAAGCCTATGCCCCCCTTCTGGATGAAGCACTTTCGGAAGAAGAGGTGGAGCACATCAAAGTTCTTATAGGCAGGTATTGTTCTGAAACGGTAAACTATCACGGGCTGCGTACACGGAAAGCCGGGAACTACCGGTATCTGGATTTCCACCTGAATGTCCCGGCCGGGATGAGTGTGAAAGAAGCCCATGATCTCTGCGATGCCATCGAAGAAGAGATAAAAAATACCCTGGATCATACTGAGGTGACGATCCATGTTGAAGGTATTTAGGCCCGGTCTTTCCCTTTTTTTGGTTGATTAATCCAATCACCTCATCCCCTTCACCCCCTCTCCTGAAGGAGAGGGGGATGGGGGGTGAGGCTAAGATTTATTCTCTGATTAACAACGGATTGTTAATCACTTTTCTCTTCACTATCAACTCGTATAGGTTAATCTCCTAACTTTGCAAATAGCTGTTTTGTAAATGATCTAACCTGCTATTATGGCTGAAAGGAAAATCCTGATCCTGCTTTTATTGCTTCTGTCACCTTTTCTCCGGGCACAAGATCCTGTTCAGCCCGATTCCGTAAACGCAAAAAAATCATTTGTGGAAGACGACCCTGTTGCTTCCATGCTCGACAGCCTTGCACGCCTGAAAATATTTGAGAATTCCAAATTCCTGAAAACCGGTGCCGAGAATTCCGGCACATACAACACCGGCGAGATCCCCTATTTTTCTGATTCCGTTTACCGTGACAGGATCACGGGAATGAGCCTTCAATCGCCCTTCGAATATGTTTACAATGCCGATGTCAGGAAATTCATTGATCTCTATGCTTATAAAAAAAGAGGCCTGACTGCACGTGTCCTAGGGTTGTCGCAAATTTATTTCCCTTTATTTGAAGAACAACTTGACAAATACAACATGCCGCTTGAGTTGAAATACCTGGCGGTGATCGAATCGGCACTGAACCCTGTAGCCAACTCCCGTGCAGGCGCAAAGGGGTTGTGGCAGTTCATGTATGGGACGGGAAAAGTTTACGGATTAAAAATTTCTTCCTATACCGATGATCGCTTTGATCCCGTCAAATCGACGGTTGCTGCCTGCCAGCACCTTACTGACCTGTATGAAATATACGGAAACTGGTCGCTTGCACTGGCTGCATACAATTCGGGCGCAGGAAATGTGAATAAAGCTATCCGGAGGGCAGGTGGGGCCAAGAACTTCTGGGTTATTCAAAAGTACCTTCCGAAAGAAACCCGTTCGTATGTTCCGGCTTTCATAGCGGCAAGCTATGTCATGACCTATGCCTCCGAACACCGGATTGCCGCTGTTGACCCGGGAATTCTGTTCTACGAGATCGATACGGTAACGGTGAAAAACCCGTTGACCTTCGACCAGATCTCAGAGATGCTGAAAATTCCTTATGAAGAAGTACAGTTTCTGAACCCCGCATTCAAGCAGGGTGTCATCCCGGCTACTCCCGAAACACCTTATAAATTAAGACTCCGAAAAAAAAATATCGGTGATTTCATCAACAATGAATCTGCCCTGTATGCGTACAAGACCAAATCAGGGGTTGAAAGGGATGCGCTGATGACGTTTGCGTTAAGAAACAACCGTGAAACCATCGAATATAGGGTGAAGAGTGGGGAATCCATGGCGGGTATCGCGAAGAAATTTCACATGAGTATCTATGAGATGAAATCCCTGAACAGCTTAAAGAAAAACTATGTCAGGCCCAAACAAAACCTTTTGGTCTACAATGGCCCTGCAAAATCAAGATTCCCGGAAAGTATCGCACCGGTAAATTCTTCGCCTGCCATAACCAATGCAGAACCCGAAAAGGTAACCCCACTTACGCCTTCAACAAATCCAATCGTTTATGCCGTAAAACAGGGCGAATGCCTGGCACTGATCGCCCAGAAACATGGCTGTACCGTTGAGAACCTGATGACCTGGAACAACCTCAAGAGCCAGAACATCTTAGTCGGGCAAAAATTAAAAATCCTTTTCTCCTCCGGGGAAACAGCCTCCACCGAAGAAATCAAAACAAAAGCAATTCCCCGACCTGTCAGCACAATTGCAAAAAACGCCTCCAAGACAAAATCCAAATATGTCTGGTATACCATCCAGCAGGGGGATAATCTCTGGGATATCGCGGAAAAGTACGATGCTACGGTTTCCGAGATCAAAAAACTGAACAATATCAACAATACCCACCGCATCCTGGCAGGACAGAAGATCAAAATAGAACCGGGGAAATAATTACGAAATACGGATTATGAATTACAAATTTATTTTTTTCTCGCAGATCTACGTAGATTTATCGCAAACCTGCATGCCGGCAGGCAGGTTTCTGCAGAAAAGATTACGATCTAAATTTAAATAACACCATCTGAATTGACAAATTATAAGGTCTTCTGCGTGAATCAGCGTTTAATCTGCGAAAATCAGCGAGAACAATTTTCATGTTATCTGATTTGAAGTTCCTGATAAAATCCTCAGGAGCAAACTTTGCGGTTAAAAATATTTTTCCAAAAAAAAACCCTTCCGATTAAAATTTGTATTAATTTTGCCCATCTGGTTAAACTATGTGGTTAAACCTAATGGCTAAAAAAGCACTAACCACCGAAGAAAAAATCCTGGAAGCTGCGAAGAAAGTCTTCCACCGCAAAGGTTATGAAGGCGCCCGCATGCAGGAGATTGCAGATGAAGCCGGTATCAACAAAGCCTTACTGCATTATTATTTCAGGACCAAGGAAAATCTGTTCGACGCTGTATTTAAAGCTGCATTCCGGGAAATCTTCACGAAGTTATTCACAACCGTCGATTCCAACGTCCCGCTGGAAGAAAAACTAAAGAACCTGATCAATGAATATATCTGCTTTCTCCAGAAGAATTCATATATCCCAGGCTTTATCCTCGCAGAGTTGAATCAGAACCCTGAAAAGATCATTGAAGTCTTCAAATCAGTCCCGGTATCTCCTTCCTTGTTATTTGAACGGATGAAAAAATCAGTAAACGATGAGAAACTGGAAAAAACTGATGTCCGGGAACTTTTTATCAATATTCTTTCCTTGTGCATTTTCCCGATAATTGCCAGACCTATGATACAGCATATCTTTGAATTCTCGGATGAAGAATTTGATCAGTTTATCGAGAAAAGAAAAAAAGAGCTCCCTGTATTTATCATGAACGCAATCAGAAAAAAATGAATAGAATCGCATTTCTGCTGGGATCGTTGATCATACAAGCCATCGTTTACGGACAATCCGATACAGTGACCCTTTACGATTGTTACCGACAGGCAGAAAAAACATATCCACTTGCACGCCAGACAGGGATGCTGGAAAAATCCAATGAACTGAAGATTAAAAATCTCAACAAAAATTATCTGCCGCAACTGAACCTGAACGGCAGCGCAACCCTTCAGAGTGATGTGACCGAATTGAAACTTAACTTGCCGGCCCAGTTCTCTTCCATCCAGTTTCCTCAAATCAGTAAGGATATGTATAAGGTCACCGTCGATGTAAACCAATCGATCTACGACGGTAATGTTACTGGCTACCAGAAAAAACTGGAAACCTTTAACTTGCAGACGGACCGGAAAAGTATCCAGGTTGAGCTCTACAAACTGAAAGACAGGATCAACCAAGCCTACTTCAGCATCTTTATGCTCCAGCAAAATGAAGCGCTGTTAAACAGCACCAAAAATCAAATTGAATCGAAACTTAAGGAAATTCAATCAGCTGTAGCCAACGGCGCCATGCTTTCCTCCAATGCAGATGCCCTGCAGGCAGAACTGATGAAGGTTGACCAGCAACTGATCGAGACCCGCACTGACCATACCACCGCTTTCCAGGTCCTCTCTGAGTTGACTTCTTCCACCATTCCGGACAATTCAAAGTTGGTTCTTCCCCGGGTTCAGATCAGTTCGACGATATTTGAAGATAAACGTCCCGAGTTGCAGTTGTACGATATTCAGCTGTCGAAGACCGGTGTGATGAAAGAGATGGTGAACACCCGCTGGAATCCAAAGTTCTATGCCTTCGGCCAGGCCGGTTATGGCAGGCCGGGATTGAACATGCTTTCGAATGATTTTACCCCATGGTGGATTGTCGGCGCCAAACTCACCTGGAACATCTGGAACTGGAACCTCAGTAGAAATGAAAAAAGGATCTATGAGATTCAGGGCGACATCATAGGGACACAAAAAGAAACATTTGAAAAGAACCTGAGGATTGAAGCCGGAAGGGGACTTGCAGAGATCGAAAAACTGGAGCAACTGCTTCAGAAAGATGAAGAGATCATTGCACTGAGAATCCGGATCACCCGAACGGCATCTTCACAGCTGGATAACGGCGTGATCACATCGAGCGACTACATCACACGCCTCAACGAGGAAACGCTGGCAAAGCTGGCCCTCGAACTGCACAGGATCCAACTTATGAAAGCAAAGATCGCATACCTGTTCACGCTTGGTAAATTGTAAACCTCACCCCCCGTCCCCCTCTCCCAAGGGAGAGGGGGTACAGTGAAGTAAATGAAAAAAACAAAGAATAAAACCAAACGACAATGAAAAAAGGACTTTTATTTGCTCTACCCGTTTATCTTTTGATCTCTTCGTGTACCGGGGATAAAGATAAACCCGATGCCTACGGAACATTTGAAGCAACCGAGGTCACAGTTTCTTCCCAGTCGAATGGAAAAATTCTATTCCTGAAAGTGGAAGAAGGCCAGGTGCTCGATTCGAACGTTCTGGTGGGCATCGTCGATACCCTCGATATGGACCTGAGAAAAAGCCAGACACGCGAACAACAGCTTGCTACTTCGACGAAAAGGGACGACCTTACAGCACAGATCGACGTCCAGGAACAGAATAAAACCAATATCCTGGTGGAAAAGGCGCGGGTTGAACGGCTATTGAAAGACGGAGCGGCCACACAGAAACAAATGGACGATATCAAGGCCAGCCTCAACCTGATCGACAAACAGATTGCCTCGGTAAAATCGCAATATGCCAGCCTGAATGCACAGGTATCTACCTTTAACAAGCAAATCGACCAGGTCAACAAATCGATTACCGATGCTCACATTATGAACCCGATCAGGGGAACCGTTCTTACAAAATATGCAGAACCGAATGAAGTGACTATATTTGGAAAGCCAATCTACAAGATCGCCGACCTTACCAGCCTCGATCTTCGCGTTTATGTGAGCGGGGCCCAGTTGCCGTATATCAAGATCGGACAGATAGTGGAAGTACGCTACGATAAAGACGAAAAGACCAACAGTACCGTTGAAGGAGCGGTAACCTGGATCTCGGAAACAGCTGAATTCACACCCAAGACGATCCAGACCAAGGAAGAAAGGGTGAACCTCGTTTATGCTGCAAAAGTGAGGGTGAAGAACGACGGAACGCTGAAGATCGGGATGCCGGGTGAGATCCGGTTTATGCCAGCAAAATGAATCAGTATTAACCAAAAACAAACCATCATGAGAAAAAACACAACATTCACATTTGCACTGTTTGCTCTGTTCGCGCTTCTGGGCGGTAAAACATTTGCCCAGAATCACAAAGCCGGCGACATTGTCGGTATCTGGTACAACGAGGAAAAAACCAGTAAAGTCCAGGTTTACCAGGAAAGAAATAAGTTTTTTGCAAAGATCGTCTGGCTGAAAGAACCGAACGACAAAGAAACAGGCAAGCCCCGGGTGGACAACTTAAACCCGGATGTGAAGTTGCAGAAGACCCCGTTGCTGGGACTCGTCATCCTGAAAGATTTCGTTTTCGATGGAACGGATGAATGGAGCGGCGGAACCATCTATGATCCGAAGAACGGGAAGACCTACAGTAGCAAGATCCATTTCGGCGATTCACCCAACTTGCTGAAGATCCGCGGATATGTTGGAATCTCGTTGCTGGGAAGAAACACCTACTGGACCAAAACGATACTTCTGCCCTGATGAAGAAATGCAGGAATGCAGAAAGCTGAATGCAGGAATGCAGAAAGAAAAGTGAACAGCGAATAGCGAGAGCATGGAGAATCCCTCGATCATCGTCAGGAATATCAGCCGGAGTTATGGTTCCGTGAAAGCCCTTGACGATATTTCGTTCGAGATTCTTAAAGGGGAATTGTTCGGCTTTATCGGGCCGGATGGTGCCGGGAAAACTACCTTGTTCCGTATTCTCGCTACCCTGTTGCTGCCGGACGAGGGAACAGCTTCTGTTGAAGGGCTTGATGTGGTGAAGGATTTTAAGAAGATCCGGAAGATCCTGGGATATATGCCGGGACGGTTTTCCCTATACATGGATCTCAGTGTGGAAGAAAACCTTTCGTTTTATGCAACCATTTTCGGAACAACGATCGAAGAGAATTACAACCTGATCAAAGACATCTACCGGCAGATAGAGCCGTTCAAAAAACGGAAGGCCGGACAGCTTTCGGGCGGGATGAAGCAGAAACTGGCGCTTTGCTGTGCCTTGATCCACAAACCGGCCGTCATTTTCCTGGATGAACCCACCACCGGCGTGGATGCCGTTTCGCGCATGGAGTTCTGGGAGATGCTCCGCAGGCTGAAGGAGAGCAACATCACTATCATGGTATCCACGCCCTACATGGATGAAGCCAGTTTATGCGACCGCGTGGCGCTTATCCAGGACGGGAAGATCATGAAGATAAGCAAACCGGATGAGATTGTGGCCGACTACCGTCATGAGCTCTGGGCCGTTCGGTCGGGAAGATTTTTTGAATTGCTGTCGGATCTTCGCGCATACCCTGGCATACATAGTGTGCATGCGTTCGGGCAGGCTGCCCATGTGGCTTTCGATAAATCCGGCATGACGGCGGAGGATCTCCGCAAATATCTTATCAATAATCGGCATAAAGATGTCGTGATTGAAGAGATCAAGCCAACGATTGAGGATTGTTTTATGGAATTGATGAGTAGTGAAAAGTGAGGGGTGAAGAGTGAAGGGAGGATTGAGAATAGAGAATAGAATAATCGAATATTGATCAACGAAGTTTGAATTTTGAAAGCAAATAGCGAACAGCGAATGACGAATAACGAAAATATCATAACCGTAAAGGATCTCGTTAAAAAATTCGGGCATTTTGTGGCCAATGACCACCTGAATTTTGAGGTCAGGAAAGGCGAGATCTTCGGGTTTCTTGGGGCGAATGGAGCGGGGAAAACTACGGCGATCCGTATCCTTTGCGGGTTGTCTTATCCTACATCCGGGGAGGTGAAGGTGGGGGGCTTTGATATTTACACCCAGCGCAACCAGATAAAGCGGAACATCGGCTATATGAGCCAGAAATTTTCGTTGTACGACGACCTCACGGTTTACGAGAACATCCGCTTTTATGCCGGAATCTATGGACTTGGCAGGAAAGAGATCACCATAAAGGCCGCCATGTTGATGAAACGGCTCGATCTGGAATCAGCAAAGGATAAGCTGATCCGGGATATACCGCAAGGATGGAAACAAAAACTGGCCTTCTCCGTAGCCATCATTCACGATCCCAAGATTGTTTTCCTGGATGAACCCACCGGTGGCGTCGACCCCATCATCCGGCGGCAATTCTGGAACCTGATCTATGAAGCGGCAAGGGACGGCATCACAGTATTTGTCACGACGCATTACATGGATGAAGCGGAATATTGCGATCGCGTTACGATCATGGTTGACGGGAAAATCGCTGCGCTGGACACTCCTTCGGCCTTAAAGAAAACTTACAGCGCAACCAATATGAATGAAGTCTTCCTGAAGCTTGCAAGAGCGACTATGGTAGCCTGAAACGGAATGAAAATGATAAAATTTCTCGAAAAGATAAAACCGGGTGTACAAAAAAGGACCCTCCTGATGATTGCAGGATGTGCATGGAGCATCGCCGGCGGGATTCTGATTTCGCGTTCGCTGATCCACCTCATCGGCGTGAATCATCTCCTGGCAATGGAACTCGGGATCGGAATCGTATTCGGCAGCTTTTTCTACCTGCTCTTATTTGCACGGATCTCCAAAAAACACATCACCCGAATCAACATGATCGAGATCGACAATCCCTGTTTCTTTTCCTTCTTCAACTTCCGGAGTTACCTCCTGATGGCGATCATGATCAGCGGCGGGATCACGCTTCGCTTATCAGGACTGGTGAACCCGGAGATCATATATACCTTTTTCCTCTGCATGGGAATCCCGCTGCTGGTATCGGCCTGGCGTTTCTTCTATAGTTATGCAAAAAACAAGAAAGGCCCATGAAGCGCTTCACCGGGTTTGTCATCAAAGAGTTCTTCCATATCTTCAGGGATTACCGTACCCTGCTGATCCTCTTTGGCATGCCCGCCGTGCAGCTGCTGTTGTTCGGATATGTGATCACCAATGAGATCAAAGATGCCAGGATCGCCATTTACGATGCATCGAAAGATGAAGTGACGCGAAAAATCTCGGAGAAAATCCTCTCTTCCGGATATTTTATCCTGGAAAAAAATCTTAAAAACTATTCCGAGATTGGTCCGACCTTCCGTGAAGGGAAGACCAAGCTGGTCATCGTTTTCGGCAGCAACTTTGCAGAAAGGCTGCAACGGGAAGGAAAAGCTGAACTCCAGATCCTGGGTGATGCCTCCGACCCGAATACCGCAAACATCCTGGTAAACTATGCTTCCGGCATCATCAATAATTATCTTTTATCTATCAATACTGAAAAGGTGCCGATGCGCATCATTCCTGAAGTGCGGATGCAATACAACCCCGGGCTGAAAGGCGTCTTCATGTTCGTTCCCGGCATCATGGCCATGCTGCTGATGCTTATTTCCGCACTGATGACCTCCCTCTCCATCACCCGGGAAAAAGAACTCGGAACCATGGAATTGCTGCTGGTGTCGCCACTTCGCCCCATCCAGATCATCATCGGCAAAGTAATTCCTTATGTAGTGCTGGCATTTATCGACGCCTGCATCATCCTTGGAATGGGAAAATTCGTCTTCGGGGTTCCGATCCAGGGCAACATCGTACTGCTCCTGGCGGAAAGCCTGCTTTATATCACTATGGCCCTGTCACTGGGCATTCTCATTTCGAGCATCACCAACAGCCAGCAAATTGCCATGACGGTTTCGCTGGTAGCCCTGATGCTGCCTACCATCCTCCTTTCGGGATTTATCTTTCCGGTCGAGAACATGCCAATCATCCTGCAGGTGCTCTGTCACCTGATGCCACCGAAATATTTCATCACCATCATTAAGGACATCATGCTGAAAGGCAATGGATTTATTTACGTCTGGAAAGAAACCCTCATCCTCGCATTGTTCGCCGTGGCATTTATCATGATGAGTATAAAGAAATTCAAGATCCGTTTAGCATAAGGCAACATGAATACGATCCTATTCATCATCCAGAAAGAATTTATCCAGGTTTTCCGAAACCGGATGATGCTGCCGATCATCTTCGTGGTACCGCTGATCCAGCTGATCATCCTTGTTCATGCCACCACATTTGAGATGAAGAATATCAAGGTCTCGGTCATCGACCTGGATATGTCCTCTTCCTCGCGAAAAATGATCAGCAAATTTGAAGGAAGTCCGTTTTTTATTGTCTCTCATACTTCCTTTTCCGATAAGGAAGCCCAGAAAGAGATGAAGAAGGGAAACGTCGATATGATCCTGCATATTCCCTATGGGTTTGAGCGGCGACTGGTAAAAGAAAATACTGCCAAAGTTCAGGTTATCATCAATGCCATAAATGGTGCCAGCGCCGGACTGATCAACGCCTATTCCATGATGATCATCCTCGATTTCAACCGGGAACTTCTGGTCGAATTTCTGAGTCCTGCAATGCTGGCTTCAACACGGAACATCAATGTTTCCACCAGTTATTGGTACAACCCGAAGCTGAATTACAAAACCTATATGGTTCCCGGCATCCTTTGTCTGCTTGTTACGATCATCGCTTTTCTTTTATCGGGGATGAACATTGTAAGGGAAAAAGAGATCGGCACCATTGAACAGATCAACGTGACTCCGATCCGTAAGGTGCAGTTCATCGCCGGGAAGTTGCTGCCCTTTTGGATCATCGCACTGTTCGAACTCGCATTCGGCCTTATCATCGGGAAGCTGCTCTTCAGCATTCCCATTATCGGCAGCCTCTGGTTGATCTTTCTTTCAGCTGCTGTTTATATATTTGTAATTTTGGGATTCGGATTGCTGATCTCCACGATGACGAATACCCAGCAGCAGTCGATGCTGGTTTCCTTTTTCTTCATGGTGATCTTCATCCTGATGAGCGGCCTTTTCACTTCGATCGAAAGCATGCCGGTATGGGCGCAAAACCTCGACCGAATCAATCCTATTGCCTATTTTATCCGGATCATGCGGATGGTGATGCTGAAAGGGTCAGACTTTCATGATATCAGGGATTCTTTTTATTCACTGGTAGTTTATGCGCTGGCGATTATAAGCTTCGCCGTGTGGCGCTATAGAAAAGTTACTTGAAACAGATGCAGCGCTGGAAAAACATCAATATCCGAAAACGACACAGGTGGCTGCTTATTCCCCTCATGCTTATCGTTATCGTATTGGCGGTTGCACGTCAGTTTTATCATATGAAGGATGAGGATCCTGCGAAGGATGCTTTCCTGAAGATTCGGGAAAGAGGCTACATGGTTGCGCTTACTGACAAGAATTCACTGGATTATTTCATTTACCGCGGTGAGCCGATGGGGTTCCAGTTGAGTCTTCTTCGTTCCTTCGCCGACTACCTGGATGTACCTCTGAAGATCATTACCACGAATGATATTTCCAAACTCTATTATTACCTGGATATGAATGTAGGCGATGTTATCGCCTGCAACCTGCCGGTAACGGGAGAAGGTAAGCGGATGGTCCATTTTTCACAAACCTTGCTGGAAACAAGGCTGGTGCTGGTCCAGCGAAAACCCGGCGGAGGCAAAAAAGCAGGGGCAGTCAAAATGATCAGATCGCCTTCTGATTTTTCGGGCGACACCCTTTACATCCAGCGTAATCTTTTTGAAAAGCCTCTGCTGGCACGATTCCTTCGCAGGTCTGGTCGGAACCTGACCGTGATCGAAGAGACTGAAAAAAATGCAGAACAACTCATCAGTATGGTTGCTGAGGGAAAGATAGACTATACCATTTGTGATGAGAATGTCGCCATGATGGTAAAACGGGCTTACCCCAATCTTGATGCAGAATATTCCATTTCCGGTTTTTATAATTATGGTTGGGCCGTGGTTCATTCTTCTGATTCCCTGTTGAGGAAAATCAACAAGTGGATCACGGGAATCAAAAAGACCAGGGAATTAAAGCAAACCTACCTGACCTATTACGACAACTCCGGTGTTCCCATGTATTTCCGGAATGAATTCTTTTCCGTAAAAGGGAATAAGTTATCTCCCTTCGATGATGTGATGAGAAAACTGAGTAAAAATATTTCCTGGGACTGGCGCCTGCTTGCCTCGCTGATCTACGAAGAATCGAATTTCCACCTGGGTGTCGTTTCCTCGCGGAATGCCACCGGCCTCATGCAATTGATGCCCGAAACGGCCAATAAATTCGGGATGGACAGCATCTCAACTCCAGCGCAACAACTGGCTGCCGGCGTAAAATTCCTGAAATGGCTCGACACCCAGCTTTCCTCAGAAATACCTGATCCTAAGGAACGGATCAACTTTATTCTTGCAGCGTATAATGTCGGCCTCGGCAAGGTGCTTTCTGCTCGTGAACGGGCAGTAAAATACGGGAAGAATCCTAACAAATGGATCGGGAATGTGGGTTATTATCTTACCCGCCGTTCCCTGAAAGACCCGAAATTTTCGACAGATTCAGCAATTGATCAGTCCTTGTACGCCGGTGCCGGACGGTTTGTGGAGGACGTACTGGAGCGGTATCAGCATTATAGGAACAATATCCCGGAATAGCTGGCGAGTTAGTGAACTAGCGAGTTGGTGAGTGTTTTTCTGCGGAAATCAGCGATTTTTGTCTGCGAAAATCTGCGAGAAACCTTTGTTGGTAAGGCTCTTTCACCGCGAAGACGCCAATTGCGCGAAGGCAATAATTTGTAAATCGTAAATTGAACTTACCCTGTGACTCTTTGACTCTGTGACTCTGTGACTTTCTCGCCTAATTCCTTCAAATAAAACCCGCAGATCTCCCTGATCGATTGCTCCAGCGGGGTGAACTCAAAATTGAGTGTTTTGTGAAGTTTTTCGTGGGTATAGGAATATTTCTGCAGCATGGTATGCGCCATCTCTTTTGTCAGGACGGGTGTTGAGCGTGTAAGAAAGGTCCGTGCCGCTTCCATTCTCCATACAATATTGGTCACGAAATTGGGAATTTTGATGGCAGGCGCCGGTTTGCCCAGGTACTTCGCCATCATTCCGAAAAGCTCTTGGTACGTTATATTATCGGCTGAAAGGATGAAGCGTTCGTTAAAAATATTCCTGTCCATAAGCTGTATCATTACCTTCACGATATCCCTTGCGTCCACATAACCGTTGATGCCGTCGGTATAGTATTTCAGGCCTTCCCACACCAGGCGGAACAGTCCAGAATTGTCAGCCCAGAATCCCGGACCGAGGATGAACGCCGGGTTCACGATCACCCCATTCAGCCCTTCTTCCATGCCACGCCACACTTCCCGCTCTGCTCCGTATTTGCTGATGCCATAGATCGTATTCTTCCGTGAGGTCACCCAATAATCTTCTTCACTTGTCGGATTGCCGTTCAGCCCGCGTCCGAGAGTTGCCACCGAACTGACGTAACAGAACTTCTCAACACCTTTATCCATGGACAAGTTCACCAGGTTTGCTGTGCCTTCGATGTTGACCTTCAGCATGGCTTTGTGATCACTCGGATAAAACGAAACCACGGCGCCGACATGATAAACCTCTTTAATTCCTTCCAGTGCATCCCCGATAACCCCGAAATCCATCAGGTCGGCATCAAACCATTCGATATTTTTAAGCACTTCGTCGGGCTCTTCTGAATAATAGGAAAATACCTTTCGCACCATGGCGATATCGCTGCTCTTTCGTTTGATCGCCCGCACTTTTCTTCCCTGCCGGGCAAGTTCATACAATATATGTGAGCCAAGCAGCCCGGTACCTCCTGTAACGAGTATCATGATCGGAAAATTTAGTGGGGCAAAGATAGCAAAATGAGCTGGTGAGTTGATGAGTTGGCGAGTGAAAAAATAGCGAACTAGCGAAATAATTTTTGATTTTTCCCTTTGCGAACTTTGCTAAAACTCTGCGGTCTTTGCGGTTAAAAAACATTCGTACAAAAGTTTCTCGCAGATCTCCGCAGAAAACACAAACCTGTTTATTATTGTGCTTGCCTAAATACCAAATCCTTGATTTTAGTATTATATTTGTGAGATCGGACTATCATCAAAAAACAAGCATCAACCATCCTTATGTCACTATCTTCCATTTTTTCAGGACCGACAACAACCGGTGTTAAAGTTGTCGGGTATGTCGACCTGAACAGATACACCGGCAATTGGCATGAGATCGCAAGGTTTCCGAATTCATTCGAGAAGGGGCTTAAATGTGTTAGCGCTAACTACACCCTGCGCGATGACGGACGGATTACGGTTCTGAACAAAGGTCATAAGGTTGAAAATCCTTCTGTGGTAAAACAGTCGCAAGGGGTTGCCTGGATTCCGGATAAAACTTATCCCGCGAAACTGAAGGTCCGTTTTTTCTGGCCCTTTTCCGGCGACTACTGGATAATCGCACTTGATCCTTCTTACCGCTTTGTCCTGGTAGGAGATCCCTCCCTGAAATATTTATGGGTCCTCAGCCGCACAAAAACAATGGAAGAGGTCGATTACAGGCACCTTCTTGATAAAGCAAAGGAAAACGGTTTTGATATTTCAAAACTGATGCTAGTGGAACAGAATTGCCCGTGATCGAAATTATCCCAGGATGAAAATAAATATTATCGGCGCAGGAGTTGCCGGTTTGTCGGCGGGTTGTTATCTGCAGATGAACGGCTTTGAAACGGAGATCTTCGAAAAACATTCTCATCCGGGCGGACTCTGTACCAGCTGGAAAAGAGGGGAATATACCTTCGATGGCGGCATTCACTGGATACTTGGATCCAACCCGAGCAACCCGTTTTACCTGCTCTGGTCGGAACTGATCGACATGCCGTCCATCGAATTCCTGAATCATGACGTAAGGATGGATCTTGAAGTGAAGGATAACCCCGATCGCTATGGGAACAAGGTGTTTCATCTCTATACCAACCTCGACAGATTATCATCCTACCTGATGGATCTTGCCCCTGAAGATAGCGCTGTTATAAAAAAACTGATCCGCTCTATGCGTAAGATCCAGGGCTATGAGATCCCACCAATGATCCGGTCGGTTCCGGGGTTGCTTCCTTTCTGGCAAAAAATCAAATTCGTCAAACATCTTCCATTATTATTCTTTATGATGAGATGGAAGAAAGAAACGAATTTAACCATTGCCCGGAAGCTGAAGAATCCATTCCTGAGAGAGGTATTTCAGTTGCTTTTCGATGGCGACGAGGTGCCATTGCTGGTCATCACCCTGCCCCTGGCTTTTAACGACAAATTGGGTGTTGGTTACCCGGTTGGCGGATCACTGAACTTTGCCCGGAAAATCGAAGAAAGATACTTTGGCCTTGGCGGAAAGATCCGCTATAACTCAGCCGTCGATGAAATCGTTACGGAGAACGGTCGTGCAACAGGAGTCGTGCTGTCGGATGGCACGAAGTTCCCTTCCGCGATCACTATTTCTGCTGCCGATTGGCATTATACCTTATTTACTGCGTTGAAGGGGAAATATACGAACAAAACAATCCTTGCATTGAAGGAGCGCCGCAACCTGGAAGTTTATTACTCCATCTTCCTTCTTTCCCTTGGGGTTTCCCGTTCATTCAGTGATTTTCCCCACATGATGAACTTCCCGGCCGCCAGGGAGCTTGTTTCGCCTGATGGGACCAGGTATTCCAGGATAGAAGTGCATTGTTACAACTATGATCCCACCCTGGCGCCGAAAGGCAAGTGCGTTGTTGCAGTAAAATTTTATTCTAAGAACGGGGATTACTGGATCGGCCTGAGAAGTTCGGATCCGGAAGAATATAAGAGACAGAAAACCGCATTCGCTGAGGAGATCATCGGGAACCTTGAGGAGAAGTTCAGTGGGATTCGCGACGCCATCGAAGAAACGGATATTGCCACTCCTGCTACCTATCACCGGTACACGAACAACTGGCAGGGAAGTACGCAGGGATGGTTACCCGGGAAAAACATCATCGCACCTTCACCTGTGGATAACGTTATTCCAGGGCTTCAGGACTTTTATCTGGCCGGACAGTGGACCCTGCCGGGAGGAGGATTACCGGTTGCCATCAAAACAGCGCGCACCGTTGCCCAGATGATTTGTCATAAATACCATAAGCCATTTGTCGTTTCTAAATAATTCCTTCCCTGTAAAATCAATTGTTCATTTCGCCGTTCTTTTTAGTAGATTTGTATCACTACCTAAAAAAGAACCATGAACAAAATACTCTTATCCGGTTTTTTCGGACTGATTATGGCGCTTAACCTGTTTGCCCAGCATGCGGACAGGAAGCCTATGCCTTCTGCTGACAGGGCCAAAAACACAGTTGAACGGATCTCACAAACGGTCACCTTCACGCAGCAGCAAAAAGCGAATATCATCGTCATCTATACCAAATTTTATGATGATGTGCGCGCTCAGCAAGCATTTCGCGACGCATCCAAATTGGAGCCCCTTGAAAAAGCCCGGGACGCAAAAGTCGAAAAACTGCTCAATAACAAGAAGCTGTTCAAGCAATATCAGGATGCCGTGAAGGAAATGAAGGCGCAATTCCAGGACCGTCAGAAAAGGAAGCCCTGAACCGTTTTCCTGTTCGTCAACAACCTGTAAAGTGAAAGAGAAAATATATAGTCTCGACCTTCTTCATGCAGGTGCCCCGGCTTCTTTCGTGATGCGCACTATGGAAGAGATCGAGCGTAGACAAGGAGGTATTGCAGACGATCCTCACCGGCACAATTATTATTCCATCATCTGGTCATTCACCGCCACAGGAAAGCACATCATCGATTTTCACGAGTATCCCATTGAACCCCGTTCAATCTTCTTTGTGAGTCCGTTGCAGGTTCACCAAGTGGTCACCGACCCGGGACCAAAAGGCTTCGTGATCCTCTTTACCCCGGAATTTCTTCAAAAGAACAGCATCCGTGAAGACTTCATTTCAAACCTGAGGTTATTCCGCGATAGCGATGAAACACCCCCCTTGCCGCTGAACGAAACGGTTTCATTACAGCTGATGACTTTCGCCGATGCGATGAACAAAGCCTTTAAATCCACGGATGAAATGAAATTCGAGACTATCGGCGCCTATTTGAAGCTGTTCCTCATCGCGTGCAATGGACAATGTTCTTTATTCCCGGATAGCAATACCCAGAATATCGAGGTCGGGCGCTCGCTGGTTCAGCGGTTCAAAGGATTCGTGGAACAGCATTTTACCGAATGGCATCAGGTGCAGGATTATGCGAAGGAGCTGAATGTTTCACCGGGGTACCTCAATGAAGTGATCAGTTCGGCCATTCATAAGCCGGCCAAAGAATATATACAGAACCGGCTAATCCTTGAAACCAAACGCCTGTCACTGTTTACCAGTAAAAGCATCAAGGAGATCGGTTATGACCTGGGTTTCGGTGACCCGTCGCATTTTAGCAAATTCTTTAAAAGCTTCACCGGAAATTCCATCGGCGAGTTCAGGGAAGCGCACCATTTGTAGGTCATCCACTATTTATACCATTCTTCCCTGTGTTTTTCCCTTTCCCGGCCTTTCATGGCGACTTACCTTTGTCGCGATAAACCAAACAATAAAAACACCATGAATCAGGCAGAAAAAACAAAGTGGGTCATCGACCCTGCACATAGTGAAATTCACTTTAAAGTAAAACACCTTGTAATAGCAAATGTTACCGGGAGTTTTGACAAATTTGACGCAATCGTCTACGCTAACGGTGATGATTTTACCGATGCCCGGATCGATTTCAAGGCAGATGTCAACAGCATCAACACGAACCAGCCCGACCGCGACAACCATCTCAAATCACCGGATTTCTTTGATGCCACCAATCACCCTGAACTCACTTTTGTTTCGAAAAGTCTTCGAAAAAAAGGAGATTCCAGTTTTGTACTTAACGGCGACCTTACGATCCGCGGAACGACAAAACAGGTGGAAATGGAAGGCGAATTCGGCGGAATCGTAAAAGATCCATATGGAAATACTAAGGCTGGGTTTGAGCTGACGGGTAAGATTAACCGCAAGGAATTCGGATTGCATTGGAATGCCATCACTGAAGCGGGTGGCATCGTCGTTGCAGATGAAATAAAACTGATGATGAACGTAGAATTGGTGAAGAGCTGATCTTCACTGGTTTTTAAAATACAAAAAAGATGCAGGCTATTATTCATAAGGCTGGAACACGCGGACATGCCGATCATGGCTGGCTGAAAACCAACTATACCTTCAGTTTTGCAAATTATTATGATCCGGGAAGGGTTCATTTCGGTGCATTGCGGGTTTTGAATGATGATTTTATCGATGCCGGAATGGGCTTCGACCGTCATCCGCATGATAACATGGAAATCGTTACCATCCCTCTGGAAGGAAAACTGGAACACAAGGACAGCATGGGAAATACAATGCTGATCCTGAGCGGGGATGTACAGATCATGTCGGCAGGAACCGGAATTTTTCATTCGGAATACAATCCTGATCCTGATCATCCCTTGCGGTTATTACAAATCTGGGTCTATCCGAAACTGAAGAATATCACGCCCCGTTACGATCAGAAAACCTATGACCCTGCCGGAAGAAAAAACCGCTGGCAACGTGTTGTATCGCCGACAGAGAGTGAAGCAGTATGGATTAACCAGGATGCATGGTTCTCGCTGATTTCACTGGAGAATGGAAATTCGGTGGATTACTTATTTCAGAAACCCGGAAGTGGCGCCTATGTTTTCATGATGGAAGGATCGGCTATGATCTCCGGAACACAACTTGACCGGCGCGACGGAGGCGGATTCCGCGATACCACCTCCCTTTCTTTAACAGCCCTGGAAAATTCCGAGATCCTGCTGATGGAAATACCCATGCAGGGATGAATCAGTAAATTCAATCGAAACTCGTAAATCGACCAATCGTAAATCGTTTATATGAATTCTTATCAAAGATTGAGTGGTAAGTTTGCCAGTGATTTTGTTTTGACCCTGATTTTTTTCATCTTTGCATAAAACCAGTAAAACCCCATTATGATTATGGCAAGAAAACTAATCTTTTCAATAGGAATCATGGCATTGACACTTTCGGCCTGTAACATGGGCTCAAAAGGGATTGATCCCGGGGATGCCGTCAAAGTGGCCGTCGCAACTTTTGAGAATCAGGCTGCGGGAATTGTCGAAAAAATCGTAATCATTGATGGCACCGTTCTTCATACCTGCAAGCATGGCGGTAAACGCATGTTCCTTGTTGACGGAAATGACAGTGTAAGAGTTGAAGTGACTGCGGGGAAAGACATTCCCAAATTCGACGAAAAACTGGTCGGAAGCCGTCTGCGTGTTCTCGGCGTATTGAAAGAAGAAAAAATCGATGAAAAATACCTGAATGAATGGGAGAATGAAGTAAATAAACCCGAGGAAAACCACGATGCCGGAGTTCACACCGGTGCAAAAGGTCATGAAGACCAGGGTACGCAGGACAAACTGGACCAGATCAATTCGCTTCGTGAGGATCTGAAAAACAGCGGCAAGGATCATCTCTCATTCTATTCCATCGAGGCAAGCAAATTTGAGGAGATTAAAAAGTAAACATGCAGACCAAAACGCTCCGGCGTTGGAATAATGCCATACACCGCGATACAGGTTACCTTTGCATAGGAATGACACTGATCTATGCCATTTCGGGGATCGTTCTGAATCATTTTAAATCAGGCGATTTTATTCATCCCGATTATGCTAAGTCTTACAAGGAAGTTATTGTCCCTTTACCCAAGGACGGCATTGTGACTGAGGCTTATGTTTTTTCTGTACTGGACCGCCTCGGAGAAAAGGATCATTATAAAAGCCATGTTCTCGGAACAAAGTCCCTGGAGATTTTTTTATCAATGGGTTCTGTTTTTATTGACCTGACCAATGGTTCCGCGCAGGTGGAGAAGAAAACGCCACTCTATGGGATCCGGGAATTCAACCTCCTGCATTACAATAATATCAAGAAGCTCTATACTTGGTTTTCCGACCTTTATGCCCTTGCACTGATCTTTCTGGCCATCACCGGCATGTTTGTACTCAAAGGAAAAAACGGGATATTAAAACGGGGCGCCTGGCTGACCCTTATCGGGATCCTTCTGCCGGCTTTGTTCCTTCTGTTCTATTCATGAATGAGGATGTGGTGAAGTGGTGACATGGTGATGTGGTGAGTAAAAAAATAGCGAAAGGCGAAATAGCGAAATAATGATCAGCCAACAGTGAATTACACTCCCTAATGCCTATTGCCTACTGCCTAAAGCCTCCTGGTTGTCAAATGATCCAAATTTCCTATTTTTGCAGATATGAAAGCGAAAATGAATTTCATCGAAGAACTCCGCTGGCGCGGGATGATCCATGATGTAACACCCGGCACGGAAGAGCAGTTGTCGAAGGAAATGACTGTGGCTTATATTGGTTATGACCCTACCTCCGACTCCCTTCATATCGGGAACCTCGCTTCGATCATGATGCTGGTACATTTTCAGCGGACCGGGCACAAACCCATTGCACTGATTGGCGGCGCTACCGGTATGGTGGGCGATCCTTCAGGAAAATCCGAAGAACGAAACCTCCTCGATGAAACCGTGCTCAGGCACAACCAGGAGTGCATCAGGAAACAACTTGAAAAATTTCTTGATTTCACCAACCCGGTGAACCCGGCAGAGCTGGTTAACAACTACGACTGGACCAGGGAATTCGGGTTTCTCCAGTTCCTAAGGGAAGTTGGCAAGCACCTCACTGTAAATTACATGATGGCGAAGGATTCCGTGAAGAACCGCATGGAATCAGGAGCGGGGATCTCCTTTACTGAATTCAGCTACCAGCTGCTACAAGGTTATGATTTTTGCTGGCTTTTCGAACACAAGAACTGCAAACTCCAGATGGGTGGCTCGGATCAATGGGGAAACATCCTAACCGGGACCGAACTGATCCGCCGGAAGTTGGGTGGTGAGGCTTACGCCCTCACTTGTCCGCTCATCACCAAGTCCGACGGCGGGAAATTTGGAAAGACCGAAGCCGGGAACATCTGGCTGGATCCGAAAAAAACCTCACCTTACAAATTCTTCCAGTTCTGGCTGAACACCAGCGATGAAGATGCCGCGGAATACATCCGGAAATTTACCCTCCTTTCAAAGGAAGAGATCGACGAGGTGATCCAGCTGCACACGAAAACCCCTCATCTGCGCAACTTGCAGAAATTACTGGCCAAAGACATCACGATCCGCGTTCATTCGGAAGAAGAGTATCTTTCTGCCGTTGAAGCTTCGGAGATCCTCTTCGGGAAAGGAACCACGGAAACCCTGAAAAAACTTTCGGAAGAAACCCTTCTTTCGGTTTTTGAAGGAGTGCCACAAAGCGAAGTAGCGAAAGGCGAAATAGCGAAAAAAATTAATGTCGTTGATTTCCTTACCGGAGCTACACAGATCTTTCCTTCCAAAAGTGAAGCGCGTCGCATGCTGAAAGAAGGTGGTGTGGCCATCAACAAGGGAAAAGTCACGGAAGAATTTGAAATCAATGAATCCCACCTACTCAACAATAAATACCTGCTTGTTCAGAAAGGGAAGAAAAATTATTACCTCGTCAAGGTTGTTTAGCATTATTTTCTTTGTTGGCGCGCGTCTTTGACGAGTTCACATTGCACGATGCTCACTTTCTTTTTCCCTCAGGCCGGGCGGCCTCGTCACCGCAACACAGCTGCGCCTGGCGCAATCTCTCTTCTTTCGATAGCACCAGCCAAGGCTGCTTATGCGGCTACTGGTTGATTTTTTTCAACCTTGAATGATTAGTAGTAATATTAACCCGCCTTATGAAATTTTCGTTAAGAAAATCGAGGAGTGAGCGTAAAAAACTGCGGAGTGTTTGAGGATCACGATTGACGCGGTAGCGGAGATCGGGAGACGAGTTTCCACAGTTTAGCGAATGACGAAGATTTTTAGAAAATTTCATTCAGCGGTGACTTTTCTTTCGTCCTTTCTTTTGGTAGTAGCAAAAGA
>JADGPR010000048.1 GCA_017882335.1 Bacteroidales bacterium
CATTACATCATCCTCAAATCCTTTCTGTGCAGGAAGTTCAGTTACATTTACTGCGACGCCGAACAATGGTGGCACACCACCCTCCTACCAATGGAAAGTTAACGGCATCGGTGTAGGTCTGAATAACCAGGTATATTCCTATTTTCCCAACAACGGTGATATTGTTACCTGCGTTTTGAATTCAAACATTGCCTGTCCTATTGGTAATCCCGCAACATCGAATGCCATTACGATGATTGTCAATTCAAACTTGCCTGCCAGCGTCACCATCACCGCTACTTCAAATCCATTTTGCCCTGGATCATCTGTCACCTTTACGGCAACACCCACGAATGGAGGAGGGTTACCTGTTTATCAGTGGAAGGTTAACGGAATCAATGTTGGAACAAATTCAACGACATATTCCTATAATCCAAATGACGGAGACAGCGTCCGCTGCATCATGACCTCCAACTTGTCCTGTGTAACAGGTAATCCGGCAAGCTCAAACAAGATCATCATGAGCGGAACCTTAGCTCCAATTGTCACCTTCATTTCGTGCTTCGATACGATCACAACTATTAATGCAAAGCCAATCAAGCTCAAAGGTGGAATCCCGCTGGGAGGAACCTATTCGGGTCCCGGAGTTAATTCGTTAACCGGTGTATTTACTCCTTCAGTGGCAGGTGCAGGAATTAAAACAATTTTGTATTCCTATACCAATGCCGTGTTATGCAGTGCGAGTAAGAATAGAAACATGATCGTTCAAAACACTGTAGCATTTACCTGCGGAAACAACCTGATCGATATCCGGGACAACAAAAGTTATCAGACGGTGCAGATCGGAACGCAATGCTGGATGTCATCAAATCTTAATTTTGGAACAACCATCGCATCTTCCTAGGATCAAAGAGATAACTGCATTGCTGAAAAGTATTGTTACAACGACAATCCATCGAACTGCACAAACCAAGGTGGTCTCTATCAATGGGATGAATTGATGCTCTTCGATGAAACCCCGGCTGACCAAGGATTCTGTCCGCCTGGGTGGCATATCCCAACAGAAAATGATTGGAACACCTTATTCACAAATTACATCAACAGTGGTTTTGCAGGAAGTCCGCTGAAGTATTCCGGTTATTCGGGATTCAATGCCATTCTTTCAGGAGCAAGGCATATCAACAAAGGTTGGGACTTACAGGGATTTGCAACTTTCTTTTGGTCATCGACACAGCTCGGAAGTGCTAAAGCTTGGGCACATGGCATGAATGATGCTGATCCGAGTGTGTCTGCTTATCCGGCTTCGAGGGTTAATGCCTTCTCAGTTAGATGCTTGAAAGATTAACGCTCGTCAAAGACGAGCAGTAACGAGGCACGCGTTACAAACGCGCGCCAGCTGGGAACGCAAAGATTTTACGCAGAGGACGAAAAGAGATGATAAATCGTAAATCCGTTTTCCAATTTTTCAGGGAATACTATTCTTTGTGAAATTCCGTTTAGAGTTGAATGAAAATATCCCGATCCTTTTAAATATGAGGAAGCGTGTTCATCACGATCTTGTGAGAAATATATTGTTGTTTTTACGGGAAAAATTGTAATTTTGCACCATGAGAAAGAGTTTCCTCTTCTTTTGCTTGTCATTGCTGTTTTTTCTATCTTCTTCATGCAAATTTCAGAAATTGCTGAAAAGTGATGATACGGATAAAAAGTATGCCATGGCTCTACAACTATACAGTGAAAAGGATTACTCAAGGGCATTACAGCTTTTTGAACAGCTGATGGGAGTAATGCGGGCAACGGATAAAGCACAGAAGATCTATTACAGTCAGGCTTACTGTTATTATTATTCGAAGGATTACACAATGGCCTCGTACTATTTTAAACGGTTCAGTTCGAATTTTCCAAATACCCGCGAAGCTGAGGAATGTACCTTCATGAGTGCTTTCTCCAACTGCCAGAATTCGCCCGAATACAGCCTCGACCAGACAACTACCCGCGATGCGATTAAGGAACTTCAGGCCTTTATTAACACTTACCCCGAAAGCAAACGCATCCCTGAATGCAACGACCTCATCGATAAAATGAGGGAAAAACTGGAAACAAAAGATTTTAAAATCGCCCAGTTATATTACAGGATGGATGATTACATCGCAGCCATCACCTCCTTCAACAACATCCTGAAAGATTATCCCGATACGCAAAAGAAAGAAGAGATAATGTTTCTCATCTTCAAATGCTATAACAAATATGCCATACAGAGTATTGATGCGAGAAAGAAAGAAAGAATTCAGAAAGCCTTTATGGCCTATAACGACTTTGCAACTTTGTATCCTTCCAGCCAGCTCATCGCTGAAGCGAAATCAATGAAGGAAAAATCCCGGAAGGAACTTGAGCTGTTGGGATTAAAGAACCAGAAGAAAAATACAAACATTAACAAATAATGAACCGATGGATTATAAAAAGGTAAAGACGGAAACCGTTGCCGTTACAAGGAACATTGAAGATTTTACCAAAGGTACCAACAACATGTATGAAACGGTATCTATTCTTTCAAAGAGGTCGAATCAGATCTCCCTTGAAATGAAAGAAGAATTGAAACAGAAAATTGCTGAATTCACCTCCACCACTGATAACCTTGAAGAGATCTTCGAGAACAGGGAACAGATCGAAATTGCCAAATATTACGAACATCTTCCAAAACCTACCCTGATCGCCATTCACGAGTACCTGAAAGGAGAAGTGTTTTTCAGAAATCCCCATAAGGAACATCAAGACGATTTTTAAACCATAAGTTCACCTGATGCTAAAAGGGAAAAAAATCGTTATCGGTATCACTGGAAGCATTGCGGCCTATAAAATTCCATTCCTGGTTCGTTTGCTGATCAGGGAAGAAGCAATGGTTCGTGTGATCATGACCCCTTCTGCCACAGGTTTTGTTACTCCGCTGACACTTTCCACGCTTTCCCGGGCCAATGTCATTGTTGATCCTTTCAAGGAATCCAACGGTGAATGGAACAACCATGTTGACCTCGGTTCCTGGGCAGATGCCATGGTGTTTGCCCCGGTTACCGCCAATACTCTCGGAAAAATGGCCAACGGCATTGCGGATAATTTCCTGGTTACAGCTTACCTTTCCGCGAAATGCCCTGTTTTCATTGCGCCTGCAATGGATCTCGACATGTACATCCATCCTTCAACACAAAAAAATATCCAGGTGCTTCGTTCTTACGGCAACACGATCATCGAGCCACAGGTCGGGGAACTGGCCAGCGGGCTCTCCGGTCCTGGGAGGATGGATGAACCGGAAAATATTCTTTCCCAACTTCGGTTTTTTTTTGAGAGGAAACAGGACTTTTACGGAAAAACAATCCTGGTCACTGCCGGCCCCACCTACGAAGCCATCGACCCGGTAAGGTTTATAGGGAATCATTCCTCAGGATTGATGGGATATACCATTGCAGAAGAAGCATCCCGTCGCGGTGCCAGGGTTACCCTGATCAGCGGGCCAACACACCTGGAGCTCGATAATCCGGAGATTCATCATGAGAAAGTGGTCTCGGCAGCCGAAATGTACCATGCTTGTACAACTTCTTTTCCTACTGCGGATATATTAATCATGGCTGCCGCTGTGGCAGATTATACTCCTTCTGAAGTATCCCCGGTAAAAATTAAAAAGAAGGAGAAAACAGGTTCGCTTTACCTGAAAAAGACCACGGATATTCTTGAAGAACTTGGAAAACGGAAGAAGAAGAATCAACTGTTGGTTGGCTTTGCACTCGAATCCGGCGACGGAATAAAAAATGCCATTGGAAAACTGAGAAAGAAAAATCTTGATCTTATCATCTTAAATTCATTGGACGATAAAGGTGCAGGATTTGAAGTCGCGACCAACAAGGTAACGATCATCAGCAAAAAAGGAGTTCTCCTGGCAGGTGAACTGAAAGATAAAAGAGCAGTTGCCACGGATATTCTGGATGCCATTAAAAAACTAAAGGTGAACACTTAAGAAATGAAGAAGATCCTCATCCTGCTTGCCGTTTTCCTTGTTTCTCCTCGTTCCTTCAGCCAGGAACTGGATTGTCAGGTATCGGTTACTGCCCCACAGCTGGCAGGTACCGATAAAAGGGTGTTTGAAACAATGCAGAGCGCCATGTATGAGTTCATGAACAATCGCAAATGGACAAGCTACAACTTTAAAATGGAAGAGCGGATTGAATGTACAATCCTCCTGACCATTAACGACAGGATGGGAACCGATGATTTTAAAGGGATTCTCAATTTGGTTGTTCGCCGCCCTGTTTACAATTCAGCTTACAATTCAGTTCTCCTGAATTGGGTTGATAAGGATTTCCAGTTCCGGTATGTGGAATTCCAGCCGCTTGATTTCGCCGAAGGCACCTACACTTCAAACCTCACTTCTACATTGGCATATTATTCCTACATTTTCCTCGGTCTCTATTTCGACTCTTTTTCCCAAAACGGGGGTAGCCCGTTCTTTGATAAAGCACAAACCATTGTAAATGCCGCGCAGAATGCGCAGGAAATCGGCTGGAAAGGCTATGAAAGCCAGAAGAACAAGTTCTGGCTGGTGGAAAATTACCTGAATCCCGCCAACAGCGAGCTTCGCAATTTTTCTTATCGTTTCCACCGCCTCGGTCTCGACATGATGTACGAAAAAGTTGACCAGGGAAGAAATGAGGTGACGGAAAGCATTGATTTTTTGAAAACACTGTACAATGAAAAGCCCGGACTTTTCGCTCTCCAGCTGATCCTGGATGCCAAACGGGATGAATTTGTCAACATCTATTCAGATCAGCGGGTTCCTCCAATGGAGAAGACCAATGTTGTTAACACCCTGAAAGAAATTGATCCTGCCAACGGGTCAAAGTACCAGACGATTTTGACTGGAAAGTGATCCTTTTATCTTATTTTTGTGCTGAACTCCTGTTAAGAGGAAAAATATGCTCTCTAAACTCGTGATCGAAAATTATGCATTGATCGACCACCTTGAGATGGATTTCTCAGAGGGTTTTTCCGTCATCACAGGAGAGACCGGGGCCGGTAAATCAATCCTGCTCGGTGCCTTATCCCTGATCCTTGGTAACCGCGGGGATGCTTCGGTGTTGCTGGATAAATCAAGGAAATGCATTGTTGAAGGCACCTTTACGATCAAAGGCTATCATCTTGAGGAGTTCTTCATTGTACATGAACTCGATTATGAAGACACGGCCATTCTTCGCAGGGAGATCCTGCAAAATGGCAAGTCCAGGGCATTTATCAATGATACTCCGGTGAACCTGGCGCTGATGAAAGATCTCGGCGACCACCTGGTGAATATCCATTCACAATTTTCGATCATTACCTTAAATGATGCTGATTTTCAACTTGCAGTCCTGGATAATTATTCCGACAACGTCCAAATCATCCGGCAATACCGGGATAATTTTATCCATTTTGTTGGGATGAAAAAGGAAGTTGAAGAACTGGTAAGACGGGAAAACCTTGCAAAAAACGATAAAGATTATTATCAGTTTCTTTCCGATGAACTCGAATCGGCAAAATTAAAGGAAGACGAACAGGAAATAACAGAAAAACGACTGGACATCCTTTCTCATGCGGAAGAGATCAAAACCGGATTGTTGCACGCCCTGGAGATCCTATCGCTTGGAGAACAAAACATCGCCGACCGGCTTTCAGAAATTACGAATGTTACGAATAACCTCTCACGTTTTCATTCTTCCCTGAAGGAGATCAGTGAACGGGTTCGAAGCAACCAGATCGACCTGCGGGATATTGCTGCCGGGATGGAAAAAATAGAACAGGACGTCGATTTTAATCCGGCCGAGATCAACTCCCTGACTGGCCGCCTCGACCTCATTTATCACCTTGAAAAGAAACACAATGTTCCCGATATCCGGGGCCTGCTTACCTTGCAGGAACAGATCAACGGAAAACTGCAGGAAGCAACATCAGTAGAAGACCGGATCCTTGCCATGAATAAAGAAATTGGACTGGTCAGGGATCGTCTTATCAAAGAAGCAGATAAACTTTCCGGAAACCGCCGGAAAGTGATCTCCGAATTGGAGGAGAAAATAAGGAAAACCCTTATAAAATTGGGGATGCAGGATGCAAGGATAAAAATCGAACTCACACACCTGGAAGAACTGACTCCCGACGGAATGGATATTGTACGTTTCATGTTCAGTGCAAACAAAGGGATCGGCTTAAGCGAGATTTCCAGGATCGCATCCGGAGGTGAATTGTCTCGGCTGATGCTGAGTATTAAATCACTTATTTCTCAGAAAAATCTTCTTCCTACAATCATATTTGATGAGATTGATATGGGGGTTTCGGGTGAAGTAGCCGGGAAGGTTGGTGAGATCCTGAAAAAGATGGGAGAGTCGATGCAGGTGATCGCGATTACACACTTGCCCCAGATTGCAGGAAAAGGGCAGTCGCATTATTGGGTATTCAAATCCAATGAGAGTGATGCGGCAAGAACCCAGTTAAAAAAATTGGATCAGAAAGAAAGGGTTCATGAGATTGCAAAAATGCTGAGTAATGAAAAAGTTTCCGAAGCTGCTCTGAAAACTGCAAAGGAACTTATGGGGAAGTGATCATCATAAATTAATTCTGAAGAAAATGGCTTGTCAATTATTAGAAGGTAAAAAAGGAATCATCTTCGGTGCACTCGACCATAAATCCATCGCATGGAAAATTGCAGAGAGGGCTTATGAACAAGGCGCTTCATTCACCTTATCAAATACGCCTGTTGCTTTGCGTTTCGGGGAGATCAACCGGTTGTCGGAAAAATGCCATTCCGAGATCATTCCTGCAGATGCTACCAACGTTAGCGATCTGGAGCATGTTTTCAGCCGCACCATGGAGATCTTCGGTGGTAAGATCGATTTTGTTCTTCATTCGATTGGCATGTCGATGAATGTGCGAAAAGGACGGAACTACGATGACCTGGATTATGATTATTTTCTGAAGACGATTGATGTTTCTGCGGTGTCATTCCATAAGATGCTCCAGGTTGCAAAAAAGATGGATGCCATCAACGATTGGGGATCCATTTTAGCGCTTACTTATATCGCAGCCCAGCGAACACTGGTAGGATACAACGATATGGCCGATGCAAAATCATTGCTCGAATCCATCGCACGTAGTTTCGGATACATCTATGGCAGGGAGAAAAACGTTCGTATCAATACGATCTCGCAATCGCCCACGAAAACAACGGCAGGAAGCGCCATCAAAGGCATGGACGGCCTGGTCGATTTCACCGACCGGATGTCACCATTGGGAAATGCCACAGCCGATGAATGTGCCGATTTTTCCGTTGTTCTTTTTTCCGATCTTAGCAGGAAAGTAACGATGCAGAACATTTACCACGATGGGGGTTTTTCCAGTATGGCCATGAGCTTGAAAGCCATGACACAATACAACAAATCCCTGGATGAGCAAGTATGATGTTGGGTTTCCAATCCATTTTTCTTTTATCTTTGCACCCCTGAAAAGATGAATTTTTTTCAATATTTACCAAATACCTATATCAATGAGAATTCTGGTTTGTTTAAGTAATGTCCCAGATACAACCACGAAAGTTAAGTTTATCGACAATCTTACAAAGCTTGATACTGGTGGAATCCAATGGGTGATCAACCCCTGGGATGAATTATCGCTGACACGTGCCTTAGAACTGAAAGATGATGCGGCCCATAACATCCAGCAGGTAACCATTGCCCATGTGGGGCTTGCCGGATCGGAACCAACCATCCGCAAAGCACTGGCAATTGGAGCCGATGATGCCATCCGGGTAAACGCTGACCCGAGGGATGCCTATTTTGTTGCAGCTCAGTTGGCAGAAGTGATCAAAATTAATCCTTATGATATTATTCTCTGCGGGATCGAATCCAGTGATTACAATGGTTCAACAGTAGGAGGGATGCTAGCCGAGTTTTTGGGTATACCTTCCGTTTCATCCGTTTCTTTTCTGAACATTGAAAACGGCCAGGTCCTGATTCACCGTGAGATCGACGGCGGGAAAGAAATTCTTACCCTTCCTACGCCTTTTGTTGCGATCGTTCAGAAAGGAATTACCAAAGAACCCAGGATCGCTGCTATGCGCGGGATCATGATGGCTCGTACCAAACCTATGAAAGTGACGGAACCCGTTGCAACCGGACCCCTGACCGAGGTGCTGAAATACGAATTGCCGAAGCCCCATGCGGCCTGCAAATTCTTCGACCCTGAGCACCCGAAGCAACTGGTAGAGATGTTGCAGAATGAAGCAAAAGTCATCTGATCTTATAAACCAATAATAAAAATCACACTATGTCAGTTTTAGTTTTTACCGAAAATTGGGACGGAAAATTTAAAAAACTCTCCTTTGAACTGGTTTCCTATGCATCAAAGTTGGCTGAAATGCTCAATACTTCAGCCATCGCGATGTCGATCGGCACTGTTGCAGATGATGAATTGCAAAAACTGGGGAAGTATGGGGCTGCGAAAATCATCCGCGCTACCGGTGAAGGAATGAATATCCTGGATAATCAAACCTGGGTGAATTCCATTTCTGACATCGCTGAAAAAGAAAAGGCAACTGTGATCGTTCTTTCCAATAATATTATGGGTAAAGCGCTTGCCCCGCGCTTGTCGGTACGAATGAAAGCTGGATTAGGCGCCGGCGTGAGCGGTCTTCCCAAGAGTACTGAACCTTTTGTTGTTTATAAAAAGGTATTTTCAGGCAATGCATTTGCCGATGTTTTGATCCGTTCGGAGAAAAAAATCCTTACCCTTTCACAGAACTCGTTTCAACTGTTAGAAAAACCTGAAGTTCCTGAGATCATGAACGTATCTGTTTCGCTGGAAGCAGGCGCGGTAAAAACCCAGGTAAAAGATGTTCAGAAACAAACCGGGAAGATCCTCCTGACAGACGCAGAGGTGGTTGTTTCCGGAGGGCGTGGCATGAAATCACCGGATAACTGGGGTCCTTTGCTCGAACTTGCGGAGTTGCTCGGTGCAGCCACTGCATGTTCAAGGCCGGTTTCTGATGAAGGCTGGAGGCCTCATGAGGAACACACCGGACAAACAGGAAAGATCATTGCTCCGAACCTTTATTTTGCCTTCGGTATCTCAGGTGCAACACAACACCTGGCCGGCGTTAGTTCCTCAAAATTCATTGTTGCGATCAACTCCGATAAAGATGCCCCGATTTTTGAAGCAGCCCAATACGGAATCGTTGGGGATGCTATAAAAATACTTCCCAAACTGATCGAGGCGGTAAAAGAGATCAAAGGGAAATAAAAGCTTCATTGAATTTTACAGGTCTTATCTTTTAAGACATTTTTCGGATCAAGCTGATTGAATATGGTCAAACAATACATTTTTGTTTTTTTCTTACTCGTCACACTTGGTATTTTCGCCTATACCACTAATCGCATCGTCCGGTTTTTCCTGCTTACAAAACCGGCATTCCCGGTAAGGGATTTCGCGAAAAGATTCAAGGTTATGTTCACAGTTGCATTCGGACAAACCAGGATCCTTCGCAAACCCCTGATGGGACCCCTGCATGCCCTGGTATTCTGGGGTTTTTGTGTCATCCTGTTGGGTTCTACTGAAATGATCATCGATGGCATCTTCGGAACCGATCACGTATTGCAGGTCCTGGGTGGCTTCTACGATTTTATGATAGCTTCCGGAGATATTTTTGCCCTGGTCATCGGGATCGCTATTATCATCTTCCTGGGGCGCCGCCTTTTCCTTCATGTAAAAAGATTTGAAGGGATCGAGATGAAAACAATCTCCCATATAGATGCAAAGATCGCGCTGCTCTTGATCCTCTTCCTGATGATCTCACTGCAAGGGATGAACATTGCCTACTGCGAAATAAAGACATTGAATTCTGAAAATATTGCAGGTGTTTACCCGGTCAGCCAGCTTTTTTTGGGATTGTTTACTACAACAATGGAATCTACGCTCAGGTTCTGGTACGAATTCTTCTGGTGGTCACACATCCTGACGATTTTCGTATTTGCCATCTATCTTCCCTACTCCAAGCATTTCCATGTATTTATGTCGGTTCCGAATGTGTTCTTCTCCAGGCTCGAGCCCCTCGGCAAACTTCCCAACATGGATAATGTCACCCGCGAGGTCAGGTTGATGATGAATCCCAGTATGGCTTTCACGTCTCCTGCACCGGATGCACCCGTTGAACGTTTCGGGGTGAAAGATGCCGAAGATATTTCATGGAAGAATTACCTGGATTCACTTGCCTGCACAGAATGCGGTCGCTGTACATCTGTTTGTCCTGCCAACATCACGGGGAAAAGATTATCTCCCAGAAAGATCATAATGGATGCACGGGCCCGGATGAAAGAAAAAGGTCCCGGTTTGGTGAAATATGGCAAAACCTATGATGATCATAAATCCCTCATCCGGGATTACATTACGGAAGAAGAACTCTGGGCCTGCACGACCTGCAACGCATGTGCACGGGAATGCCCGATCAGCATCAATCATATTACACTTATCATTGATATGCGGCGATACCTGGTCATGGAAGAAGGTGCTGTTCCCGGTAAGCTGAAAAAAACCTTCAGCAATATCGAAAACAATGGCGCTCCCTGGCAGTATTCTCCCGAAGACCGCCTTCTATGGGCAAAAGACCTCGAGATCAGGACGAATTAACCGATATATGTTAGAACGAATGGAAACCCGTAAACTTGACATACCTGTAATGGCTGAATTGTTTGCCCGGGGTGAGAAACCTGAATACCTTTTCTGGGTAGGTTGTGCCGGCGCCTATGACAACAGGTATAAAAAAGTGGTCCGTGCATTTGCGAAGATCCTTGCTTACCTCGATATCAACTATGCCATACTGGGAAAAGAAGAATCCTGTACCGGTGATCCCGCCCGCAGGGCAGGAAATGAAATGCTCTACCAGATGCAGGCGATGCGGAACATCGAAATATTCAAATCCTACGATATAAAAAAGATCATCACCATCTGCCCGCATTGCTATAATATTCTGAAAAACGAATATCCCGACCTCGGGGGAAACTATGAAGTGATCAACTATGTGCAGTTTCTCGACACCGCTATCCATGAAGGTAAGCTGAAGATAGATCCCTCTGTTTTTGCAGATGCAAAAGTTACCTACCACGATCCGTGTTATCTTGGCAGAGGCAATGGGATCTATGAGAAACCAAGATCGGTCCTGAAAAAAATGACCCACCACCTGGTAGAAATGGAACGGCATAAGAGTTTTGCACTCTGCTGCGGGGCCGGCGGCGGACAGATATTCAAAGAGGCAGAAAAAGGAGAAAAGGAAGTATTCATGGAACGTACAGAAGAGGCATTGGGCACAGGAGCGGATGTGATCGCTACGGCCTGTCCCTTCTGCATGACCATGCTGACCGACGGATTAAAGTATAAGGGCAAGATCGATCAGGTGAAAAATCTCGATATCGCCGAAATGATTGCACTCTCGTTGCACCTATAACAAACTAAAAAATGAAATTATAGTTATCATTCTTCATTCCCGAACCCTAAACAGACAAATTAAAAATGGAAAACGGAAAAACCTTAAAAAGTGGGGAATTCCTCGTAGATGAGATCAGTTATCAGGATGTTTTCATCCCCGAAGAATTCAACGAAGAACAATTGATGATTGCACAAACATGTAAGGACTTCCTTGAAACGGAAGTATACCCGCACGTTGAGAAAACCGATGCGGGGGATATCGAACTGATGAAAAGCATATTGAAAAAAGCAGGGGAACTGGGATTGATGGGGGTTGCATTGCCGGAAGAATATGGTGGCTTCGGACAGTCGTTTGTTACGCAGATGCTGGCTGCAGAAACGATCGGTGCCGGTTATTCCTTTTCCGTTGCCTTCATGGCCCATACCGGTATCGGTACCTTGCCGATCATGTATTATGGAAATGAAGAACAACGTCAGAAATTTGTCACAAAACTCGCTACCGGCGAATACCTGGGTGCCTATTGTCTTACCGAACCCGGTGCTGGAAGTGATGCCAATGCCGGGAAAACCAATGCACGCCTCTCGGAAGATGGTAAACATTATATTTTGAATGGCCAGAAGATGTGGATCACCAATGCCGGTTTTGCTGATATCCATACGGTTTTTGCAAAGATCAACAATGACAGGGTTTTAAGCAGTTTCATCGTGGAAAGGAATTTTCCCGGTGTCGTTGTGAATCCCGATGAACATAAGATGGGCATCAAAGGATCATCCACGGCTCAGATTTTTTACAATGATGTGAAAGTACCGGTGGAAAATCTGGTCGGCGCCCGGGGAGAAGGATTCCGGATCGCCCTCAGCATTCTTCACATGGGAAGGTTAAAACTTGGTGCAAATGTAGTTGGCGCTTCAAAGAAGTCCATCAACGACACGGTGAAATATGCCAATGAACGGAAACAATTTGGTGTGCTGATCTCTACCTTTGGTTCCATCAAACACAAACTTGCCGAACAGGTGATCCGTACCTTTGCAGCTGAATCAGCCACTTACAGGGTCAGCAAGGATATCGACGAACTGATCACGAAAAAGAAAAACGAATGCCAGGATAAAGGAAGGGCAACAATGGAAGCTATCAGTCATTATGCGGTGGAAGCAGCTATTCTCAAGGTTTATGGCTCGGAAACATTGGACTATGTGGTTGATGAAGCGGTGCAGATTCATGGCGGGATGGGGTATTCGGCCGAACTGCCGGTGGAGAGAGGATACCGCGATTCACGCATCAACCGGATCTTCGAAGGGACCAACGAAATCAACCGCCTTCTCGTCCTGGATACCGCGATGAAAAGAGCTATGAAAGGCGATTTTGACCTCTTCGGGAAAGCAGCAACCCTCTATGAAAATATGGATGCAATTACCGATGACAAAACAACTGACGAAACCTATTTGCAGGAAAAATCCAGGATCATACATAACTTCAAAAAGGCGATATTGCTTGCAATCCATGGAGTATCCGCCCAATATGGAAAAACACTGATCCAGGAACAGGAAGTGATGAATAACATTTCAGACATGATGATAGAAACTTATATTTCAGAATCCACCTTGTTGAGAGTTCAGAAGCTCGAAAGTATGAATAAAGAAATGTCCGTATTCAAAGCTATTCTTGATGTTAACATATATGAAGCTGCTCATAAGATCCGGAAAGCCGCATTTGATGCTGTACATTCATTTGCAGATCCGGATCTGACCTGCAAACTCAAGAAAGTAATGGATATCCTCACGGTTACCGGATGTGTCAATATTAAAGATGCCAGGAGGATGATCGCCGACAAACTGATCGAAGATAACTCGTACAAGTTCTAAGAGCATTCGCAGATAAAAAGAAGAGGCCACCCTTTCGGACGGCCTCTTTTTTATTAATCTGAAAGGATTATTTTGACTTCGCCATTTGTTTGGGCGCAGGTTCCGGTTTTGTAACAGAGATCTTGATGGAAGTTGATGTTTCATCAAAATCAATATGTATGATGTCATCCGTAACCAGTTTGGTTCTGATAATCTCCTCTGCAAGCGCATCCTCAATGTATTTCTGGATAGCCCTTTTCAGCGGCCTTGCACCGAACTGCGCATCCCATCCTTTTTCGCAGATGAAATCTTTTGCCTTGTCGGTCACTACTATCTGGTATCCCATACCCTTGATCCGTTCGTACAGGTGTGAGAGTTCAATGTCGATGATCTTATGAATATCTTCCCGCTCAAGGGAATCAAAAATTACCACATCGTCGATCCTGTTGAGGAATTCCGGGGCAAATGATTTTTTCAGTGCATTTTCAATCACACTACGGGCATGATCAGAACTTGCTGCCTGTTTGGCTGCCGTAGCAAACCCAACACCCTGTCCGAAGTCTTTCAACTGACGTGATCCGATGTTGGAGGTCATGATGACGATCGCATTCTTGAAATCGACCCTGCGTCCAAAACTATCCGTCAGAAGGCCATCGTCAAGAACCTGGAGCAACAAGTGGAAAACATCGGGATGGGCTTTTTCGATCTCATCGAGGAGAACGATAGAGTATGGACGGCGGCGGATCTTTTCCGTCAGTTGGCCACCTTCCTCATATCCTACGTACCCCGGGGGGGCACCGATCAACCTGGAAACGGCAAACTTCTCCATGTACTCGCTCATATCGATCCTGACCAGTGCCTCTTCGGTATCGAACAGGTATTTTGCCAGGACCTTCGCAAGGTGAGTTTTACCAACTCCGGTAGGACCGAGAAAAATGAACGATCCGATCGGTTTGTTGGGATCCTTTAACCCTGCACGGTTTCTTCGGATCGACCGCACAACTTTCTTGATTGCCTCTTCCTGGCCGATCACTGAATTTGCCAGTTCATCTTCCATATTCAGCAAACGGTCGCTTTCATGTTTTGCAATACGTTGAACAGGAATACCTGTCATCATGGCAACCACCTCTGCCACATTTTCCTCTCCAACCATCTCGCGGTTGATTTGGGCTTGTTCTTCCCATTTCCGTTTTTCCTTATCCAGAGCGTCTTGCAGCTTCCTTTCCATATCACGGTGGTCGGCTGCCTCTTCAAATTTCTGGCTGGTTATGGCCTGCATTTTTTTCTTCCGGGTTTCTTCAATCTGGTTCTCGATACTGATGATCTCAGCTGGAACATGAATGTTGGAGATATGGACCCGGGCGCCCGATTCATCAAGGGCATCGATGGCCTTATCCGGAAGATAACGGTCGGAGATATAACGGTTGGTAAGGCTTACACAAGCCTTAATAGCATCATCGGTGTACCTGACAAGATGGTGGTCTTCGTATTTTTCCTTAATATTATTAAGGATCTCGATGGTTTCATCTGCAGTGGTTGGGTCAACCAGCACTTTCTGGAACCTTCTTTCAAGTGCACCGTCCTTTTCAATATACTGACGGTACTCATCCAGGGTGGTAGCGCCGATACACTGGATCTCGCCCCTGGCAAGTGCAGGTTTGAACATGTTGGATGCATCCAGCGATCCGGATGCATTTCCTGCGCCAACAATCGTATGAACTTCATCAATGAAAAGGATGATGTTCGGATTCTTTTCGAGTTCATTAAGAACGGCTTTCATCCGCTCCTCAAATTGCCCTCTGTATTTTGTCCCTGCAACCAGGGAAGCCAGATCGAGGGAAACGATCCTTTTATTGAAAAGGGCACGGGAGACTTTCCGTTGTGTGATGCGCAGGGCCAATCCTTCTGCGATAGCCGATTTGCCGACACCCGGTTCCCCGATAAGGATCGGGTTGTTCTTTTTACGACGGCTTAGTATCTGGGCGATACGTTCCAGTTCTTTCTGGCGGCCAACAATGGGATCCAACCGCCCTTCTTCAGCAGCCTTGGTAATATCCCTTCCGAAATTGTCCAGCACCGGGGTCTTTGATTTGGATTCAGAACCTTTCTTAGAGGCAGAACCAAAGCTTTTTCCGCCTTCTTCGGGATCTTCATCGTCATCATCCTTCGGTAAAATATCCATTGGCTGTGCCGGCAGATCTTCGGAACTGTTTGAAATAATCGATCGTATTTCTTCTTTCACAATATCATATGTGACATTCATTCCTGCCAGTAATTTGGTAACCAGGTTATTTTCGTCTTTCAGGATGGCAAGAAGAAGATGTTCTGTACCGATCAACTCACTGTTGAACCATTTGGCTTCGAGGTAGGTGATCTTCAGGGCACGTTCCGACTGCTTTATCAGGGGAAGGTTATCCGGGTTGGCCGGTTTCTCCTTATTGCTTGCCACGGCAGATTCGATCTTTCGGCGCACTTCATTCAGATCGACTCCAAGTGTATTCAGAATTTTTATAGCAAGTCCTTCTCCCTCTCGTATGATTCCAAGCAACAAATGCTCAAGACCGATGTAATCGTTCCCAAGCCTTACTGCTTCTTCCCGGCTGAAGATCAGGACATCTTTAACTCTTTGAGAAAATTTTGCTTCCATTTTATTTTATAGTCTAAAGATATAACGATTAAGATTTCTTTTTATTGAATAGTTTCTTTTTACAGATTCTGTGGAATAGTCAAAAACAATGCCATATATTTTCACTCCGGGATCCGGGAAAATCCAAAAATACGATTGAAACTTGGAAAGTGGATATGAAAGATCAATATTTATTAACACTTTCGTGTTCGTAACACCCAAAAAATATCCCGAAAAAATGGTAGGTTATTACAGGAATTTTTCCTACTTTCGTACCAAAGAATAATTATTTTTATTTGTTTGATATTTAGATGATTAACGAAGGAGAATACAATGGCTGAAGGCGAAAGAATAGT
The DNA here is from genome assembly GCA_017882335.1 of Bacteroidales bacterium. Taxonomy (GTDB): domain Bacteria; phylum Bacteroidota; class Bacteroidia; order Bacteroidales; family FEN-979; genus FEN-979. The sequence goes on from JADGPR010000048.1 coordinate 16,291, forward strand.
GCCGGTGAACATCGAGAACCAGATGAAGTCTGCCTATATCGATTATTCCATGTCTGTAATCGTGGCGAGGGCATTACCTGATGTGCGCGACGGACTGAAACCCGTTCACCGGAGAGTTTTATTTGGAATGTACGAATTGGGAGTTTCGTCGAGCCGCTCTTATAAGAAATCTGCAAGGATCGTCGGGGAAGTTTTGGGTAAATATCATCCCCATGGCGATACTTCCGTTTATGATGCAATGGTACGCATGGCCCAGGAATGGTCGTTGCGCTACCCCCTGGTTGACGGACAAGGAAATTTCGGTTCTATGGACGGCGATAACCCTGCCGCCATGCGGTACACAGAAGCTCGCATGCAAAAAATTGCCGAAGAAATGGTGGCTGATATCGAAAAGGATACAGTCGATTTCCAGCTGAACTTCGATGACACCCTGGAAGAACCCACCGTAATGCCGGCACGGATCCCTAACCTTCTCCTCAATGGCGCATCCGGGATTGCCGTCGGGATGGCTACCAATATGGCCCCGCATAACCTGAAGGAAGTGGTAGATGGGATCATAGCTTACATAGACAACCACGACATCACAATCCCCGAACTGATGCAGTTTATCAAAGCGCCTGATTTTCCAACAGGCGGGGTGATCTATGGTTGTGACGGGGTAAAGGATGCTTTCGAGACCGGTCGCGGAAGAATCGTTATACGGGCAGAATCCACGATTGAAACCGACGATCACGGCAGGGAAGCTATCATTGTGTCATCCATTCCTTACCAGGTCAACAAATCAGAAATGATCAAAAAGACAACGGAGCTTGTCAATGATAAAAAGATCGAAGGGATCACAGAGATCCGTGATGAATCCGACAGGCACGGCGTAAGGATCGTATATGAGATCCGGAAGGATGCCATCACCAATGTGGTGCTGAATAAACTCTACCAATATACCCAGCTTCAGAATTCCTTTAACGTGAATAATATTGCGCTCGTCAAAGGCCGGCCGCAAACACTGAATCTCAAGGATCTCATCCGCTATTTTGTCGAACACCGGCATGTGGTTGTCATGCGCCGCACAAAATTCGAACTTGCCGAAGCCGAGAAGAAAGCGCATATCCTCGAAGGTTTGTTGATCGCACTGGATAACCTGGATGCTGTCATCAACCTGATCCGTGCATCAAAAACCCCGGATGAGGCGAAGTCAGGACTGATGGCCACTTTTAACCTCACAGATATCCAGGCAAAAGCCATCCTCGACCTCCGTCTTCAGCGCCTCACCGGACTTGAACGCGATAAGATCAAGAGTGAATATGAAGAACTACTCAAACTCATCGCTTTCCTGAAAAACATCCTGGAAAATGAAGAATTGCGGATGAAGATCATAAAGGATGAATTGCTGGAGATCAGAGAGAAATATGGGGATGACCGCAGGTCGCGTATCATTGAGAATGCCAGCGATTTCAGGATAGAAGATACCATAGCCGATGAAAGCGTCGTAATCACAATTTCCCATCTGGGTTATATAAAACGCACCGCACTCAGCGAATACCGCGTCCAGAACAGGGGAGGAAAAGGAATGAAGGGCAGCGAAGTCAGGGATGAAGATTTCCTGGAACACCTCTTTGTGGCAACAAACCACAATTACCTGCTCCTGTTTACCGAAAAGGGGAAATGTTTCTGGATGCGTGCTTTTGAAGTGCCGGAAGGCACGAAAGCCTCGAAGGGACGGGCAATACAGAACCTCCTCAGCATTGACCCGGATGACAAAGTGAGGGCATATATCAATGTGAAAGACCTGAAAGACGAAGAATACACTGCCAACAATTTTATCATCCTTGCCACACAAAGGGGAACCATCAAAAAAACGTCGCTTGCAGCCTATTCAAGACCGCGTTTGAATGGGATCAACGCTATCACCATACATGAAGGGGATCAGCTGCTGGAAGCCAAACTGACACACGGCGAAGATGAAGTGGTTATGGCGCTCAAATCGGGCAGAGCCATTCGTTTTAATGAAAAGACGGTTCGTCCGATGGGCCGGAATGCAGCAGGAGTGAGGGGAATAAGACTTTCCAGCGCGGATGACGAAGTGGTAGGAATGATCTGCCTTCCGAAAGAAAAGAAAATGGAAATCCTCGTTGTCTCTGAAAATGGATATGGAAAAAGATCCGATATCGACGGCTACCGGGTGACCAACCGGGGTGGAAAAGGGGTTAAAACCCTGAACATCACGGAAAAAACAGGAGCACTGATCGCAATTAAGGGGGTTACCGATAACGACGACCTGATGATTATTAACCGCTCCGGAATTATCATCCGGATGGCAGTAAGCAATCTCCGGGTTATGGGACGCGCCACACAGGGTGTGCGGCTGATCAAGATCAACGAAGGTGATGCCATTGCAGCAGTGACAAAAGTGGACGTGGAAGAAGAAGGAACAGTTCTGGAAGATATAAACGGAGAGATCCTGACAGAAGAGAACGGTGAAGATCAGATCATGGATACAGAGGCTCCGGAAACGGAAAATTAATTTCCATGGGAAACAAAGGAAATAAGAAATTATCTATTTTTGCTAACTGAAGACAACAACTCAACACTAATTCTCAAAATAACTTTCAATGAAAAAAATTCTTTTTGTCCTGGTTCTGGTGTTTTCCATTACCCTGACTTTTGCCCAGAAAAATGTACGGCAAACAGCATCAAACTTCCTGAAAGACGGGAAACTGGATAAAGCACTGGAGGCCATCAACCAATGCCTTCAGGATGCCAGCACTGCCCAGGATGCGAAAGCCTGGTTTATCCGTGGGAACATCTTCCTCGAAATTGCAAATTCCAAGGATGAAAAATACAAAAGCCTCGATGCGGAACCTTTGCAGAAAGCGCTTGAGTCTTATAAAAAGGCAATTGAATTCGACCCGAAGAAAGATTATTATGAAGATATCTTTGCTAAGTTAAACTGGCAGCGGAACAATTATTATAATTCAGCCGTTGACAGCTTCAATAAAAAAGATTATAAAGAGGCCATGATGAACTTCGAAAATGCAGCGAATGCATTATCTCCTGCCAATGTAGCAGATACGGTTGCATTATTCTATGCAGCAGCCTGCGCAAACCTGGCAGGGGAAAAAGGGAAACAAAAACAATATTATATTGACCTGTTGAAAGGAGGAGCAAAGTCAATCATCATTTATTCTTCATTGGCCGATCTTTACCGATTGGACAAGGACTCAGCCAGTGCTTTAAAAGTGATCAGGGCAGGAAAGAAAGTCTATCCGGACAACCTTCAGATGACATTATCAGAATCGAATGTGTATATTTTCTTTACTGATGTGCCGAAAGCATTATCTACCTTAACTATAGCAGCCCAGAAGGATAGTACGAACTACCTGGTATGGAATGCAATCGGTATTAATTATCAGAAAATCTATGAAGATACGCTTCAAGCTCAGGCAATCAGGAATGATGCTTTCCCAAGGTCGGAAGTTGCCTATATGAAGTCGATCAAACTGAAACCGGATTTTTATGATGCCCAGCTCAACATCGCTTCTTTGTACTTCAATTCGGCGGTTCCCATCGTTCTCAAAGCAAACGGACTTCCCCTGGAACAAAAGGAGGCATATGATAAGATGATAGCAGAAGCAAATAGATATTACAAACTTGCATTGCCATATCTTATAAGAGCAGATGAACTTGAACCGAATGACATGAATTCATTGAATTCACTGCGGCAGATATATCAAAGCATAGGAGATACAGAGAAGCTTAAAGTTGTTCAGAAAAGGATTCTTGAATTGAGAAAAAAATAACTTCTGAAAGATTTCAAAAAAACTGCTTTGGAAATTCCGGGGCAGTTTTTTTTTGCTCATTTGATCTGAATTCAAAGAAGGGGAGCAATTTCCCTTTGTGACATAATGAACCTGAGCGTTCCTTTTTTGTAAAAAGTTTCTTTTAGAGAAAAATTGCTAAGAATTATTTAACCTCTTGATTTATTTTGATTGCTGAAATTCCAAATAGAAACACCCGAATACAATTTGTAAAATTCAGAGAAGAGGAGTGTAACGTATTTTATATTAAATATTTACTATTTAACATAATATTAATTATAGGACAAATATAAACTTGTGAATTGGTGAACTGGTGAATTGGCGAGTTAGAACATGAATTATTCGATCACTAATTTTTTAGTCTCAATTCCTACCCTGGTTTGAATTTTCACAAGATAAATTCCCCTTGCAAGTTTACTTACATCGATCTCAACTTGATTTTGATTCCGAAAGTTTTCTAGCAATACCTGTTCTCCAGTAATAGTAATAATGCTAATTATAATTTCTTCCGGAAACTTTTTTTTATTCGTGATGGTGATTTTTTTATTTGCCGGATTTGGATAAATACTGAAGGATGAGTTGGTTGATTCAATTTCAGCGATAAAATTAGTACCTCCATTTGTTGTTTTTAATATTGTTCCATTCTCACCGACAGCATAACCTGTATTTTCATCGGTAAAGAAAACTGAAACTAACAAATTATTTGTTCCACTCATTAAAGCTGTCCAGGTTGTGCCACCATTTGTGGTTTTTAAGATAGTTCCATTATATCCTACAACATAACCTGTATTGGCATCTGGAAAATAAACCTCTGATAACCAATTTGTTGTTTCGCTTGATACATTAGCCCAGGTTGAACCTCCATTGATGGTTTTTAAAATCGTTCCACCAAAACCGACCACATAACCTGTATTGGCATCGGTAAAATAAACAGATAATAATTCATTGGTTGTTCCACTCGATAAGGCAATCCAGGTTGTGCCTCCATTGATGGTTTTTAAGATGGTTCCACCAACACCGACCGTATAACCTGTATCTGCATCGGGAAAGCAAACTGATAATAAGGTATGGTTTATTCCGATGGATAAAGCAGTCCAGGCTTCGCCTCCATTGATAGTTTTTAAGATGATTCCAGTATAATTAATATAATCCCAACCAACCGCATATCCTATATTGGCATCAGTAAAATAAACTGAATATAAGTGATTAATTATCCCGCCCGATAAAGAAGTCCAAGTTGTACCTCCATTGATTGTTCTTAAAATAGTCCCATCACTACCTACAGCATAACCCGTATTGGCATTGGGAAAGTGAACTGAAGCTAACCAATAGGTTGTCCCGGTAGATACTGCATTCCAGGTTGTGCCTCCATCAATGGTCTTTAAGATGGTCGCATAATCAGCTATTAAATAACCTGTATTGAAATTGGTAAAATAAATGGAAACAATCTCATAACGTATTCCGCTCGATAATTCAGCCCAGGTTGTGCCTCCATTTATGGTTTTCAAAATGGTCCCATACCTTCCAACCGCATAGCCTGTATAAGCATCAGTAAAGTAAACTGAATATAAATCATAAGTTGTTCCACTTGATAAAACAGTCCAGGTCGTGTCTCCATTGATAGTTTTCAGAATGATTCCATAATCACCTGCCACATATCCTGTATCAGCATCGGTAAAGTAAACTGAATATAAATGAGAAGTTGTTCCACTCGATAAAACAGTCCAGGTTATACCGGCATTGCTGGTTTTTAAGATTGTTCCAAAATCTCCCACCGCATAACCCGTATTGACATCAGTAAAGCTAACTGAATATAATCCATTAACCGTTCCGCTCAATAATAAAGTCCAAGTTGTACCTGCATTACTGGTTTTTAAAATGGTCCCATAATCACCAACTGCATATCCTGTATTAACATCAGTGAAGCAAACTGAATAAAATGGATAATTTATTGCAGTCGATATAGAAGTCCAGGTTGCGCCTGCATCGGTGGTTTTTAAAATGATTCCACTACTTTGTGTAATATTATCACCACCAACTGCATACCCCGTATTGGAATTGGTGAAATAAATTGAATATAAAAGGTCAGTTGTTCCACTTAGTAAAACTTCCCAGGTTAAGCCTCCATCTATAGTTTTAATAATGGTTCCATTGTATCCAGTTGCATAACCCGTGTTGGCATTAGTAAAGCAAACTGAGTTTAACCAATTATTTACTCCACTCGATAACACAGTCCAGTTTGCACCTCCATCAATGGTTTTTATGATGGTTCCAGCGTCACCCACAGCAAATCCAGTATTGGAATCTGTAAAGCAAACGGAGTGTAAGTTATTGCCTTGCGGTAAGGGGTTTTGCCATGTCCATTGTGAAAAAGCAAATGCTGAAATCAGCGATAAACAAACTAAAAGGGAAAGCTTTTTCATATGCCTTTGTTTAGAGGAGAATTCATTTAAAAGCCTAAACAAATATATAAAATTATCATTAACCTATCAAATCAGATTATTATTCTGCAATATTAATAGTTGGTCGCTGATTGCGCTCACCGTGTTTGATCGCGAATTGGTAAAATAATGAGTAATGAGTAATTACACAATTAAAGAATTATAGAATTACTCATTACTCATTAAAAATCAGACTAAATTATCCCTTAACAGCAAAATACTCCTCCAGCACCCTAAGTGTATCCGGATTTGTTACCAGGTCCTGAACCATGATTCCCTCGTGAAGAATCACGATGCGGTTACACACTTCCTTAATATGATTCAGATCGTGACTCGAGATCAGCATGGTAATCTCTTTTTCTTTTTGCCAGGACTTTAAAATCGTTTTAAGGCGGATCTGGGTGGTTGGATCCAGGCTGTTAAACGGTTCATCTAATACCAGGATCTCCGGTTTTGGCATCAGGGCAGCTGCGATACCGATCTTCTGGCGGTTCCCGCTCGACAAATTCCGAATAAGCTTACGCTTGCCCAAAACTTCGTTATTGAAGAAATCTTCAAAATCATGATAAAATATTTCCAAGTCACCTGCCGAAAGCTGGTAAACATCGGCAACAAAGCGGAAATACTCTTCCGGCGTTAAAAAATCGATCAGGAAACCATCATCAAGATAGGATCCGGTATAATGCTTCCAGGTTTCTGTATTTGCAACATTGTTGTTCATTGAGAGTACAGTCCCTGTATTCGGCCGGATCAGGTCCAGAACGCAACGGAACATGGTGGTTTTACCCGCACCATTGTTACCTACCAATCCGAAACTCTCTCCTTTACCGATTTTCAGTTCCGGTATATTCAAAACGGTTTGAGTCCCGTAGATTTTTGTAAGGTTCCTAATTTCTATCATCAGAATACGACTTTATAACTTTATGAGCTTTATAAACTTTATGAACTTTATAAACTTAATAAACTTACGTTATTTTTCCCTGAAACTGCCTGCCATGATGTATTTCCGTTGATAAAAACTCTTCGTGATCAGCCGGATGAAGAATTTAGCGAAGAACAACCCGAGAATTCCTAGGAATCCGGTAAATGCGATCCCCATATATGGGTGTCCAGACATCCTGAACGGAAGATAAATCAGTAAGGGCAGAATAAATGCCGGTAACAGGGCTAACCAATTCATCGCCCCTATCCCCTGGTAATTGAATGCCCCTCCCCTGCTCAGATCTATCCTTTTTTTATTAAATGTGGCAAAATAAAGCAATACGAACGAAAGTACACCGATATTGTAAAGATACATGGCCGTATTGATCAACAGGATTTTATACCCATAAAAAAGATAAGGAATCGTAAGGATATAAAATACGGTACAGATCAGCACGGAGATATAGTATTTTACATGGATGTACCGGTTGAAATCGATGTTTTTGGTCAGCAGGCCGTCGAAATATCCGCTTTCATAACCAAAGGCATAATTTGCATAATTCAGCATCATTCCCCCGGTCATGAACACACCCACGAACAAAAGGAACCCGTCCTGTTTATGATATATGGGCTGCGGATAGAAGATCAAACCGTAAAGAAGAAAAACCGGTGCCATGTATAGGATCGTTTTGGTTCGCTTGTTACGGAGATAAAGTTTGAATTCGAGCGATATGATGCTGCCGGTCAGTCCCATCGACTTCAGGAACCGGCTCTCAGCACGATCATGGATCTCTTCCGCCTTCTTTTTCTGCATTTCATCCGGGTATAAATGCTTCGAAAGGAATTGGTATTGAAGCCGGTATGTGAAAATCAGCCAGCAAACCGGTAAAAGGGCCAACACTGGGTGATGCATAATATAATCGAATCCTTTTGACGAAATGCCTGAGAGTGAGATAAGGTTTGTCCGGTCAAGAACAATCAATGAAATGAATAGTAAACCCAGTACTCCTACTACCGCCGGTTTTACTCCGAGAAGCCGTTTCAGATAGATAACCAGTAAATTATTCGACAGGACCAGGATGATAAGTGTACTGATCCACAGGGATGCACGCATTCCACCTTCATGCGGGATTACAATTGTAAATGTCACCGGAATAAGGATAAAAAGCGGCAGGAAATTAAGTACATCGAAGAATGTCCGTCCGATCATGTACCTGATGATCGTCCCCTTTCGAACCGGTAAATGAAGGAATGATTCGATGGTTAACACCGGTAATGACTGCATCAGGAAACGGATGAGAAGATCACCCAGGAAGTAATAGAGAAGGATTCCGTTAAACACACGGAGGTGATCCTGGTGCGGAAGCATCTCATTCATGATCTTATGAATGAATAAACCCAGCATCAGAAGGTAAAGCGCGAAGAGAAGCAAGAAAAACCCAATCACCAGGTTCAGCGCCAGATTCTTCTGCCACATGGGTGAACGCGTTGCTGTTTTAATCTGCAGCGAAAGGAATTTGAAAAACATTGGATTCTTTGGTTTGTATTGAATTTATGCTTGTGATCTCTGCCTTATAAAACCCGGATTCCCTTATTTTAAAGGAAATACGATATCCGTTTCCACTTTCATCGGGTCTTTCTCCGTCATCGGATCGGTCACATAGATCTCCCATGGTCCGCCGATGGTCACTTTTCCGCCTTCTTTACAATATTGATCCAGTGCACGATAAGCCGGAGCCGTTTTTTCATACGGACCGAAATAGTAAGCTACGACTGCATTTCCGGCAGGGATTGTTTCAACCCGCACGCGTCCTTTTCCCTTTTCCGCTTTCTCGACAGGAATTCCCATGTCCATAACAGAAAACATGGTAACAGTATCATATTTAAGATAGATGGCAAAAGGAGGTCCCTTGAATTGAAGTTTATTGGCTTTAGCAAACTGCATGATCTCTCCATATCCTTTTCCCAGTACCTGGGCATATGTTTTGGGTCCCGCACTATCCCTGATAAGCAGTACCGTCTGTTCGGGCATCTGTTTCTCCATGATCTTAGGCCAATCCTTCCGCTCTTCCACAACTTTCTTCAGCTTAGCCAGTCCTTTATCAAATTCAGGGGCCATCATCTTTGCCATGAAAAGGCCCATATATCGTGAAATCGGGTTATATCCGAGGTTTCCCTCATCGGTCCATGAGACCTTGGTTGAGTCTCCCATGCTCTCAATGATCAACTGGCCTTTAGAGTTGTATTTTCCTTTCTGAAAGGACAGGTCATAGGCCACCAGTTCACCGGGAATAAGTTGGATAATGGTCATTTGTCCGTTCCCAATGACCTTGCCATCCCATTTCCTCAGTGTCCCAACTTGCCCATCGGAGCCAACGAGTTCAAATACAGCTGTAGAATCTGCTTTTTTTGTCCAGGGTGCCCATATGTCCCATTTACCAAGGTTACTTGTAAGATCATAGATAACAGCTTTATCTCCTTTCATCACCGTACTTCTTTCCACGTGATATGTCATCGGCAGGAAGAAGGCAACGATTACCAGGAGTATAATGATGATAAGAATAGCAAGAAAGATCTTCTTTAATGTTTTCATGTATGATGGTTTTTTGTTGCAAATATATAACAGAAACCATCAAAATAAAATGGAAATAATATAGGAGTACATTGCAGAAATCTTTTGACGGATTTTCTTTGGCTTTTGTTGGATGATTTTTTCAGGAATTAGCTCTTCCTTTACAGATAATCTGTCGTAAGGGTCATATTTCTTCGCAAAATATTCAATCCGTTTCTGCATAACGGAATAATAATCCAATTCTGCCATACTTAATATTATTAAGCGAAATAAAGAATTAATTATGTATTTAATTCAGGAAATTATTTTATTCAAAGACAAAAATATAATAATAATACTCTAATAACAAGACAATTAAACGAAATTTCACACTTAATCTTCTGATGAAAAAGAGGATCTACCAGGTATTACTTATTTCCAGTACGTATGATGCCTTCATGCTTGAAGAAGATGGCAGGATCGATGAAACAATCTTCATGGAATACGTTTCCCTGAACTTGCGTTATCCTCCGCAATTTATCAAGGTGACTTCTGAAAAAGAGGCCTTTGAAGTGCTCGAAGATAAACATATCGAACTTGTGATTTCCATGCTGAGCCTGGAGAAAACCACGACTTTTGATCTTGCCAAACGGATCAGGCAAAATTATCCGAAGATTCCCATTGTTATTCTGACCCCGTTCTCCAGAGAAGTAAACCTGAAACTTACCGAGAAAAAACTGGCAGGAGTCGATTATGTATTCAGTTGGCTTGGAAATGCAGATAT
>JADGPR010000097.1 GCA_017882335.1 Bacteroidales bacterium
AACGGTTTTCCTTTTGTTGTTCGGCAGACTTCCGCTGAAAGAAGAACTGGAACGGTTCACAGAGGGCATGGCCGAGTTGCGTTTTCTACCGGAAAATTTCAACCGCGACATGATCCTGACCATGAAAGGAAAGGATATCATGAACATGCTTGCCCGTTCGATCCTGGCGCTGTATACTCTGGATGAACGTGCAGACGATACTTCCATCGAAAACATATTGCGGCAGTCGATCAGCCTTATCGCAAAGTTTCCTACCATTGCCGCCTATTCCTACCATTCAATGCAGCACCTGATCTATTACGATACACTTACGGTAAGGTATCCCGATAAGATGCTGAGTACGGCAGAGAATTTTCTTTACATGCTGAAGGGAAACGAATACACACCGCTCGAAGCAGAGCTGCTCGACCTCTGCCTGATCCTCCATGCCGAGCATGGCGGCGGTAACAATTCCACCTTCACAACCCGCGTGGTCAGTTCCAGCGGAACCGATACTTACTCGGCCATCGTTGCTGCCATCGGCTCGCTGAAAGGACCATTGCATGGCGGCGCCAATATCGAGGTGGTCAATATGATGGCCGACATCAAGAACCATGTTAAAAATTGGTCGAACGAGGAAGAGTTGGCCGACTACCTGCGCAAGATCCTGAAAAAGGAAGCCCATGACCGGTCAGGCAAGATCTATGGATTCGGTCATGCAGTCTATACTGTTTCCGATCCGAGGGCGCTGCTCCTGAAAGAAAAAGCACGTTTGCTATCGAGGGAAAAAGGAAGAGAAGCGGAGATGGGCTTATATGAAGCAATTGAGCGGATCGGACCGGAGATCTATTATGAATTCAAAGCCACACAAGACAAGCTGATCTCCCCAAATGTCGACTTCTATTCCGGGTTTGTGTATGAATGTTTGAAGATACCCAAGGATTTGTTTACTCCCTTATTCGCTATTTCAAGGATCTCGGGCTGGTGTGCCCACCGGCTCGAAGAACTGGTCAGCGGCAGGAGGATCATCCGACCTGCTTACAGGGCTGTAACGCCGGACACAAAGTATGTTCCGATGAATGAACGGAAGTAATCCTGAGGCCAGAGATCAGAGGGCAGAGAACAGACTTCCGACCTCCGACTTCCGACTTCTGACCTCCGACTTCAGACTTCTGACTTCTGATCTCACGGATTTCCCGGGCCCCGGAGGTGGATGATCAGTCCGTTGAGGAAGTTCCGGAGGATCTGATCCCCGGCTTCCATATATTTCGGATGACCTTCTTTACGGAATATGGCTCCCAGTTCACTTTTTGTGATTTTAAAATTTACCAGGCTGAGGATCCGGATGATATCATCATCCCTCAGGTGGAGCGCTACCCGCAGCTTTTTTAAAATATCATTGTTGGTCATCTATAATTTTGTTAATTCCTGTTTTGCTTCACTGAACTCCCGCATAATTTCTTCCACAATCGCACCGGCAGGCATGAGCTCATCCAAGAGAGCCGAGACCTGCCCGATCTCCAGTTCACCTTCCTCCATATCGCCTTCAAACATCCCGCGCATGGCCCGTCCTTTTCCAAGGATATTCATCAGTTCTTCCGCACTTGCGCCCCGGGCCTCCATCTTCCGGATTTCATCTGAAAATTTATTTTTCAAAAGCCTCACGGGAACGACCTTTTTCATCATTAAGCTGGTATCCCCGTCTTTTGCTTCCAGTATCCGTTTTTTAAATTCCGGATGTGCCGACGACTCTTCCGAAACCACGAAACGGGTTCCGATCTGAACCCCTTCTGCCCCCAGTGCGAAGGCAGCCAGCATTCCTCTCCCGGTAGCGATCCCTCCTGCAGCGATCAAAGGCAGTGAAACGGCTTTTCGGATGAGTGGCGCCAGGGTAAAGATAGTGGTTTCGTCTTTTCCGTCATGTCCGCCTGCCTCAAACCCTTCGGCAACAATGGCATCAATGCCCGATTCATCGCACTTTTTGGCCGACTTTACACTGGCGATGACATGCACTACCGTCATTCCCTGTTCTTTAAGGTAAGAAGTCCATATGGCCGGATTTCCTGCGGACGTAAAAATGATTTTTATTTTTTCCTTGATGAGGATATCGAAGATCGCTTCACGATGGGGATACGACAACGGGACATTGACGCCAAACAGCTGGTCAGTCGCCTCTTTACACTTCCGGATATGTTCTTCCAGTACTTCCGGGTACATCGATCCGGAACCGATCAACCCTAATCCCCCGGCATTGCTGACAGCAGATGCCAGCCTCCAGCCGCTGCACCAAATCATTCCCGCCTGGATGATTGGATACCGGATGTTGAATAAGCGGGTAATCCTGTTTTCCATAAATTGTCCATGGATACAATGAAGAGCAGCGTGGTTTTACTCTTTATATCCCATCCCACTTCACCCCCTCTCTCCTGGGAGAGGGGGAAGGGGGGTGAGGTTATAAATATTATCCCCGGTGATAAACGATCGATACCAGTGTCTTGTCGTTGCCACCCATATTGACTGTCAAGCCATACGGTCTATCAGCCGGGATCTTAATCTGTGAATCTCCGGCTTTTCCCGTCAGTTGTTCGAGGATGGTAACGGCCTGGTGAACTCCCGTAGCGCCGGTTGGATGCCCCCATCCGATCAGTCCGCCGGTTGTATTGATGGGAAACTTACCATCGCGTGCAGTATTCCCTTCCAGGATGAAGTCAGTTCCCTTGCCGGGATCAGCAAGCCCCAGCGCCTCCACAGCCATTACACCGGCTATGGTAAAACAATCGTGAATCTCAGCTGTTCCCACCTGGCTGATGATGATCCCGGCAGATTCCAATGCAGTTTTAACAGCCAGTTTGGAAGTAGTAAGTTCTGTTTGTTCAACTGGTTTTTTGGTCAGATCTTCTTCCGCCTGTCCAAAACCTAGGACCTCGATAGCCTGTTCTTTAGGAATGCCGGTCCGTTTGAGTCCTTCCTCCGAAACCACGGCTATGGAGGAAGCCCCATCCGATACTTTCGAACAATCAAAAACATTGAGGTGATCCACGAAACTCCGCCCGTTAGGCTCCATCATTGCCAGCGCTTCAAGATCCTTGGTCGTGTTGTGGTGTTCCTGTGCAGTGGGGCAAAGTCGTGCATTTTCAATGGCATTCCGGTACCACCGGGCAAAGGCTTTGCGCGTTTTGTCTCTTCCGTATTTTTCGAAATAAGCACCTGCACGGTCACTGAATTGCCCGGGAAAAAAATAGGCATGGCCCTCTTTCCGGTCTTTAAACCACCCGGCACCGGCCAGGATATCAGCTCCGTACATTGCTTTCACCGTATTCTGCACTTCTACGCCGATCACCAGCACGACTTCGGCTGTCTCGGCAAGAACGCTTTTTATCCCGGTCATCAAAGCAAGTGCGCCGGTAGCACAGGCGCCTTCCACGCGGATGGCCGGTTTGCCCCTGAGGCCTTCATCGATAAAGGGGAAGAATGCGGCCATATTGGCCTGCTTGTTGAAACGGGAACCCATGAAATTACCGATGGCACATTCGTCAACATTCTTTGCCCCTCCTATCAACTTCAGTGTTCCCTGTCCGGCTTCTTTGATGTATTCCTCGAGCCCGGGACATTCTTTCTTCGGGTTGAATTCCTTGCGTCCGGTACCCATCGATACGGTGTTGTATCCGGCAACCATATATACTTTTCTTCTTAGCTTTTTCATCGTTATCTCCTTTACTTAAGGTAATCATTAACCGGGCCATAGGCATGAAAGAAACCGGTGAGCAGCACGGTGTTCACATCCTTTTCGTTGAATGCAACCTTGTTCGTGACAAGTTTAATGCCGATCTCCCGCGATTTCAATGCATACGCTTTGGTCAGCGCTGCACCCGGACTTTTCGCATTTTTAATTTCAGCAAAATACGCTTTCAGGATCTCTTCCTTACCGGGATTGTTGACAATACTCTTCCAGGGTTGAGCTGAGGGCATCGGCCCAAGCCTTTCATCCACTTTCGCCTTCAATTCATCAATCATCCGGTAATCCTTCTTTTTGGAGTCAAAAACACCGGTGACTTTCCCTTTTTCATATTTCAGGATCCCATCTTTCTGCGAACCATCGGGGTACTGTCCGCCCTTGATGTTCAGTGCAAGCAATTGATCCAGCAGCGCACAGTGCAATTCTTCTCCCTTCATGTACGATTGCATGACACTCAGGATGTAACTGCAAACATCCACCCCCACATAATCGATCAGCTGGAAGATCCCCATCGGGCGGATGAGGTAATCCTGGCTGATCCTGTTCATCGCATAAACCGCCTCCACGAAGCCGAACTCCTTTTGCAGCTTCTCCACTTCGCGGGTGGCATAAAGGATATCCCTCATAAAATGCCCGTTACCGATAAACCCGGCGACGTCATTAGAGGGAACGACTACTTTCCGGAGGTTCTTTGCATAGGCCAGGGCGAATTCATGCACTTCCTTCAGTGTGTTCTTGGCAGGGATGATCTCCACCAGTTTCTGAACAGCTGGAGGATTATAAAAATGGAACCCTATGATGCGGCCGCCCAGTTTCGCCTTTTCATCCAGTTCCCCGATCGGGATCGAGGAGGTATTGGTGAAGAACCAGGGTTGGTGAGGATTGTTTTCAATGAGGTAAGAAAAGATCTTAACTTTCAATGCAGGATCTTCCTTGATGGCCTCGAAGATAAGCAGGGAACCGAGCGCTGCCTCCAACCGGGTGGAGGGCATGACCAATGAGATCACATCCGTGACATACTGGTTGATGATCTCCGAATTCTCAATCAACGCGGGATGGTCCTTGTAAATGGAACGTAGCGCAACAATCTTCTTCTCGGCAGCCTTCAGCACCTGGGTGCGCAAGTATTTCATCAGCCCTATGAGCGCCTCATCCGACACATCGATGGCGTTGATCACATACTTTTTCCCTTTGCCTTCAGGTTTCAGGCTCAGATCTGCCATCTCTAGTGCCGTAAGGAGCAGGATACCGCTGCCCATCTTCCCGGCAGCCCCCAGCACCGATACATTTTGCAATCTTTCTTCGTAATTCATTGTTTAGGTATTAGACGTTGGGTATTAGTTTGTGGATACTGGATGCTGGATACTGGATACTGGATATTTAGGTGTTGAGTTCATAGTATATAAATTATCCGTTTTCCATTAATTTCTGCATTCTGATTTCCTGCATTCTAAATTCCTGCATTAATTTATTTTATAGCTCTTCATTCACTTGATTACCAGTTCGGTTTACGTTTTTCCAGGAATGCCGCCATGCCTTCTTTTGTTGAAGGATAGTCGAAAAGCTGTGAAAAAGTCTCTGCTTCCAACTGGCTTCCCTCCTTGAGTGAAATCTCGCGTCCTTTGCGGATGACCTCTTTTGCCTTCCGGATGGCATGTGAACCATTGGAAGCCATCTTCCTTGCGATTTTCATCACCTCTTCCATCAGCATCTCCGGGGGAACGACTTTTTGTACCAGCCCCATGTGCAGCGCATCTTCCGCTGTGATCATCTCTCCTGTAAGGATAAGATACAAGGCATTTCCCATCCCGCCTAAGCGCGATAGTCGCTGAGTACCTGCATACCCGGGGATAAGGCCAAGACTCACTTCCGGCTGACCGAACTTTGCTGCCGAAGATGCAATCCGGAAATCACAGGCAAGCGCCAGCTCAAATCCGCCTCCTAGCGCAAATCCGTTTACTGCAGCAATGACGGGCATTTCCAACTTTTCAAGGCGGAGGAAAGTCTTTTGTCCTATCTGGGAAAAGGAGCATGCCTGGTCAAAATTCATGTTTTTCATTTCGGCGATATCGGCACCTGCGACAAAGGCTTTCCCTTCTCCGGTTATCACCAGAATCCTGATAGTATCTTCTTTCCCGATAATGTTCAACAGGTCATTGAATTCGGCAAAAAATGCAGAATTAAGCGCATTCATGGCAGCCGGACGGTTGATCGTAATGAGTGCAACACCTTCTGAAATCTCAACCTTAAGATTCTTAAACTCCATCATGTTTCATTATTTTAGTTTACCAGCTGGATCATGCAACGATCCGGTTTCATAAATTGATACAATTATAACCACATTTTTTTATGTTACGAAAATAACAATAAATTGATCCGGGAAGCCATTTCACCCGTTAAAATTTGTTAAGGAGTAAAATATTTACGATCTAGGATTTTAGATTTACGATTGAATTTAGGAAGTACAATTTACGATTTAAATCTTTGCTGACACACGTTTATAACGCGTGCCCACAACCAATTACAATTTTAGATATTCGATTTATGACTGACAAATAATCTTTTTATTGATTTAACCTTAAATCTAAAATCCACAATCGACAATGCAATCGTAAATCTAAAATCCTAAATCGTAAATTTCTATTCGATCCTTGCCCTTAATGTTTTGATCTTTTCCTGCATCAAATGAAAGAACCGGTTCCGTTCTTTGGCAGAAGTGCCGCTTATCAGCGTGGACTTGGTCATCAGGATGCGGAGGTTATTCTGGACCTGGTCGCAGAAGGTTCGGTTACCGGTTATCAACAGGTTAATGATGTTATAAGTCATGTAGGTGTTTGCATTACCGTCCATGGAGGTGTAGATTGTATTATCGCTCATCACAACCTCGTTGAAATAAAGCCGGTAATTGTTCGGGATTCCATCTTCCGGCGAACCGTACATGAAGAGAAAACCCCGTTCCGCTTCCCGCTGAAGGTGTCTGACCAGTTTTTCGAGCACATCACAGAGGTTCAGTGCATCCACTTTTGAGGCAAAGAATCCGCTCACATAGCAATATTCAATCTGCCGGGTAACGCTGATAAAAGTCTCTTCATTCCATAATTCGCATACAGGAATGGTATTGTAAATGGAAAGAAGCTGGTAGCCGATCGTATAAATATCTTCCGTAATATCGATCGAAAACTGCATATCTTCATCCTCCCGAGTCGGGAAAAGGGCCTTGTGCCAGAAATAGAATTTGAATGCAGCAATCTCGGGAAACTGGAAAAGGTGAAACACCGGGATGTCCTTGGCCGAATAGATGACCTCTTTCTCTTTGCATTCCTTGATCTTTTTGACCTCTTCAAGGATTGTCCCAAGCCACATCGCCAGGGTACAGTTTTTCTGGCCGATGGCCATGGAATTAAAGATGACACTGTTACTTTCCACTCCCATCAGTGAATCGAGCGAGACATTGAAATGCCTGCAGATGGTCTTGATCTCTTCCATCGAAAGCTCCTTCTCTCCCCTGATTCTCCGGTAAGCACTATCGTAACTTATTCCCAGTAATTCGGAAATATCATGAACAAAAGAAAGGTTCGACGGAAGCCGCTGTTTGATCATCTGGAACAATAGCTCCTGTGTTGTTTTTTCCTGATTCATGGGTGCAATTTACACATTTTCATACAAAATACAAGAAAGGGGTTGAGGGATATGTGATACGTGATTTGAGTTATCGTGGAGCAGGAACAAGATGAAACAATCCTCGAACGAACCTGAAAGGATAAAGGAAAGGATAAAGGAAGGATAATGAAAGGATAATGAACGCGAGATGGGAGAAAGCTCGAAGCGGGATGGGAGAAAAAGTGAAAAGTGAGATATGAGATGTGAGATAGCAAAAAAAGTTTTTAAATTTTTTATTGTTTTTTATTTTTGAGATTGAACGAGTAAACGAGGTGACGGGTAAAGCCGAGCATCCGGTATCCGGTATCCAGAATCCAGCACCCAATATCCAGCATTTTGAATTCCTGCTCTTCTGCATTCTTCTACGAACCATATTACCTTTTCATTTTTGTCCGATTAAGGGATAAGTTATTTTTGTTTTAGGAAGAACTAAATGTGAATACTATTGATCTGTGTGCAGAAATTACCTTTTCATTTTGATCCAGCGCTTTTCTACGTTAACAAGACAAGGACA